>CABUVC010000005.1 GCA_902494855.1 uncultured Collinsella sp. | reverse complement strand
GGCTACGATGTACTTTTCCTGACGCACAGACAGATATCCGATGAGGGTAGATTCCACGCGATCGTTAAGGCCGTATGCAGGATGCTCGATGCTGAATATCGTGATAAAAGCTCAGATGAGCAAAGGGCTGAGACATTACTCCGGTCTGAACTGTTCGTTGACTGGACAAAATTGGGAGTAATTGACGGAAAGATGCCCGTTAGACACAAAACAGCTCGATCGTGGACGGCTGCGGTTCTAAGTGAGTAGGCTTTTGGCACTTTGGTGACCAGGCCGTTTTGTAACAAGGCATTTACCTGCGGCTTTATAAAGTGATATGGATGGCCTGCTCGGCAAGTTCAAAAAAGTCTACTCACTTAGTTTTTGACGCGAAGCCGATGTCGAAGGCGGTCCTATTTCAGGGCGTTTGCGAGTTCTCGAGACACAAAAAAAGCCCGAACCATGCGGTCCGGGCCTTATCGACCTAAAGATTATCTCTCAGGCGTTTGGCTTAGCCGAAGTAGCGCTTGAGCAGGCCGGCGAAAGCCTTGCCGTGGCGAGCTTCGTCGCGAGCCATCTCGTGCACGGTGTCGTGGATGGCATCGAGGCCGGCGGCCTTGGCACGCTTGGCAAGATCGGTCTTGCCGGCGGTGGCGCCGTTCTCGGCCTCAACGCGCATCTCGAGGTTCTTCTTGGTGGAGTCGGTCACGACCTCGCCCAGGAGCTCGGCGAACTTGGCGGCATGCTCGGCCTCCTCGTGGGCAGCCTTCTCCCAGTACAGGCCGATCTCGGGATAGCCCTCGCGATGAGCGACGCGAGCCATGGCCAGGTACATACCGACCTCGGAGCACTCGCCCTCAAAGTTGGCGCGCAGGTCGGCAACGATGTCCTCAGAGACGCCCTCCATCTTGGCGACGCCCACGACGTGCTCGGCAGCCCACTCGAGCTGGCCCTCCTCCTGCTTCAGGAAACGAGAACCGGGAACGCCGCACTGGGGGCACTTGAAGTCCTCGGGCAGCTGATCGCCGTCGAACTCTTCCACATAACCGCAAACGGGGCAAACAAACTTCATGATTCGATCCTTTCGATCGATGGCGATTGTGCGCTCGTCCGGTCCCGTAAGGGCCCTCTCCGGACGTGCGTCTTGACGAGTTCTATTATCCATAAATGCAACCAAATGTGAAGCCTATTAGGAATGATTTTTAATAAAACAATTTTGAGATATGAAGATGTTGATTGATTAACGGTTTGCAAGTCATATACGGACGCCGCTGAGTACAATCGGTCGAGCAAATGTTGATCTATCAACAAATGAAGGAGTTTCCTTTATGCATCTAGCCCGTCGTGCCTGGTGCCGAACATATCAGACGGTTTTTCGCATTGCATTGCCGATCCTGCCCTATACCGAGCCGCGCATTTTAGAGCATGCCGAGGATGTGCCCGCGGTGCTTCAAAAGCGCTCGATCCAGAAGGTCCTTATCGTGACGGACCCCGGTATTGCTCGCCTGGGGCTTACGGCAGCGCTCGAGCGTGCGCTTACGGCTCAGGGGATTGGCGTTACGGTCTATGCCGAAACGCGTATGAACCCCACGGTTTCAAACGTGGAGGAAGCGGCGTCCCTGTATCGAGAGAGCGCCTGCCAGGCCATTATCGGCTTTGGCGGTGGCTCGGCCATGGACTGTGCCAAGGGCGTAGGGGCACGCATTGCGCGGCCAAACAAGCCTGTCATCAAGATGCGCGGCCTGCTGCGGATTCATCGTCGCCTGCCGCTGCTCATCGCCGTTCCCACCACGGCAGGCACGGGAAGTGAGGTCACGCTTGCGGCGGTAATTACCGATGACGAGACGCACTACAAGTACCCCATCAACGACTTTGTGCTTATCCCGCGCTTTGCGGTGCACGACCCCGAGTTTACGCGCGGTCTGCCCGCCTCCATTACGGGGCAGACGGGCATGGACGCCCTGACGCATGCCGTCGAGGCGTTTATTGGGCGAAGCACCACGCCCTATACGCGCAAGATGGCGCGACAGGCGGTGCAACTCATCCACGACAATTTGCTCGAGGCCTATGAGTATGGCGACAACATGCGTGCGCGCCGCAATATGCTTTCGGCGGCGTATAAGGCGGGCGTTGCGTTTACCCGCTCCTATGTTGGATACGTTCATGCCATCGCACACAGCTTGGGCGGGCGTTACGGGATTCCGCACGGCTTGGCCAACGCGATCATCCTGCCGCACATGCTTCGCGCTTATGGTGACGCCGCCGCCCCCAAGCTTGCCGATCTTGCTCGCATGGCGGGCATTGCGCCGGCTAACGCGCAGGATAGCCTGGCTGCCGAGGCATTTATCGATTGGGTCGACCGCATGAACGCCGCCTTGGAAATTCCCAAATACGTGACGGGCATTCGCCGCTCCGACATTCCCGAAATGGCGGCACATGCCGATGCCGAGGCCAATCCGCTGTACCCCGTTCCGCTTTTGATGGACCGCCTGGAGCTCGAGCATATGTACGAAGTTGTTGCGGGTGGTATGTTTGAGGACGAGAACTAGGAGGGTCCATGAACACCGAGGAAATTGCGCGCATCGTCGGCGATCAGCGCGCCTACTTTAAGACGCACGCCACGTTTGATGCCGATGCTCGACGTCGTGCGCTCGTGAGTTTACGCGATGCGGTACGGGCCCACGAGGCCGATATTGCCCATGCGCTCAAGACCGATTTGGGAAAGTCGCATGACGAGGCCTATATGTGCGAGATTGGCACATCACTTTCCGAGATTCGTCATCAGATCGCTCATGTGGCGCGATGGAGTCGTCCGCGCCTGCATCCGTGTGACCTTGCCAACGCCGTGAGTGTGTGCAAAACGCAAACCGTGCCCTATGGCGTCACACTCATCATGGCGCCGTGGAACTACCCGTTTTTGCTGACGCTCGAGCCACTCGCCGGCGCCCTTGCCGCGGGCAATACCGTGGTCATCAAGCCGAGCGCCTATGCTCCGGCATCGAGCGCGGTGCTCAAGCAAATCTGTGAAGAGGCATTTGATCCGCGCCTGGTGACGGTTGTCGAGGGCGGGCGCGCCGAAAACGAAGCGCTGCTCGACGAGTGCTGGGACAAGATCTTCTTTACCGGTAGCGTTCCGGTCGGCAAACTCGTCATGGAGCGCGCAAGTAAAAACCTTACGCCCGTGACGCTTGAGCTGGGCGGAAAGAGCCCCTGCATCGTGGATGCGACGGCAAACTTGAAGGTTGCGGCGCGGCGTATCGCCTTTGGTAAATGGCTCAACGTGGGGCAGACCTGCGTGGCGCCCGACTACCTGCTGGTCGATGCGCGCGTGCACGACGAGCTGCTGGACCTCATCAGGGAAGAGGCCCGCCGTATGTTTGGCGAGCATCCGCTCGATAACGAGGATTATGGGCATATCGTCAACGCCAAGCATTTTGCGCGCGTGCGTGGGCTGATCGATCCCGATAAGGTTGTGCTTGGAGGCACGGCGCGCGAGTCATCGCTCAAGATTGAGCCGACGATTTTGGACGGCGTGACCCCCGATGACGCCGTGATGCAGGAGGAGATTTTCGGCCCCATCTTGCCGGTGCTGACGTTTGAGAGCCTAGACGAGGCCGAGACGTTTATTACGGATCGTCCGACGCCGCTGGCTCTGTATATCTTTAGCCAGGATCGCGCAGTTCAGCAGCGCTTTGTGCGTTACGTGCCCTTTGGCGGCGGCTGCGTCAACGACACGATTATGCACTTGGCTACGAGCCATATGGGCTTTGGTGGCATGGGTGCGAGCGGTATGGGGCAGTACCATGGACGCGAGAGCTTCGATACGTTTAGCCACAAGAAGAGCATCGTGAACAAGGCAACGTGGCTGGACGTGCCATTCCGCTATGCTCCTTACGCAAGCTGGAAGCACAAGTTCGTGCGCATGTTTGTGCATTAGAAAAGGGCGCAGGTAATACGAACAAGTGTTCCTATTACCTGCATTTTGCGTTAGACTACTGTTATGGAGCACGGATGGGCCAACTCCCTTTAGAAGGGATTTGGTATGAACGTAAGCGATGTTATTTCGTTATTGGCGTTGTTGATTGCGGCTATCGAACTCGGTCTGTTTATCGGCCGAATGAAATAGCCGCCCCCGCGTAAGCGAAGACGGCCACTTCTCACGATGAAAACGTGTATCGGAGTTGGCAAGACCCGCGGCAACGGGTGCCATCCGTGTTCCTATCTTATCTGCAAGCGTTCTGTCGCGCAAGCGTTGAGGCAAACGATTGAAGGACGCAGACAGGATGTATTTGTGTCCGCACGGGACCGTAGACTTCTCAATAAGGTTACACACCGGTTTATCCGGCCGTTAGAGGAGCTGCTATGTACGAGCCTTCGCGTGTTCTTCTGTCATTTCACATTGCAGGATTTCAGTATACCGATGGCGCCTTGGTCTTGGGCGATCTTAAAGCGGGCGATAAACTGACGCTGTGTGCCGAGCGCGATAATCCCCATGACCCCGAGGCAGTTGCGATCTACTATGGCAAGACCAAACTTGGCTACGTTCCGGGAAACGAGGTCGGCCCACTGTCCTTGATGATGTATTACGGCCACGAGGACGTATTTGAGGCCCGTGTGCAACAGGTTGCCCCCGAGCGCAGTCCGTGGCATCAGGTGCGCGTTGGGCTCTACGTGGTGGATGCTCGCTAGTCGGCAATGGAGGCTGCCATGTTTGATGACGATGACCTGTTTGATCTGGCAGATGATCCGTTTGAGTGGGATGTGCTACTCGATGACGATGAGCTGGAACAGGACCGTAAGATGCGGCAGGACAAGAAAACTCAGGGTGACGCTTCGAAAAAGCAAGACAAGCGCCGCCGCGGACTGTTCGGCGGGCTCTTTGGATAACCGCCGCATCGCTACGTCTGTATACTTAGCACGAGTTGAACACGTTGCGAAATGAGGGCATAGACGATGATGTGGTTTACCGCCGACCTGCACCTGGGCGATACGAATATCTTGCACGATATGGATCGGCCGTTTGATTCGGTCGAGGAGATGAACCGCAAGGTCATCGATGCCATCAATGAGTGCGTGGCTGCGGACGACCGTCTCTACATCCTGGGAGATTTTACCTATCGTTTGCCCCTAGCGGATGCCGTGCACCTGCGCGAGCGTATCGAATGCCAGAACGTGACGCTCATCCGCGGTAACCATGACGGCGACTGGGAAGATCCAGACGCCCCGCAGATTTGGGAAGACGTGCGCGATTACCTGGAGATTGCTCCCGGCTATGCCAAGGGCCATCGTCTGGTTATGAGCCACTACCCCATGCTCAGCTGGAACGGCAAGGCACGTGGCGCCATTATGCTGCATGGGCATATCCACAGCAGGGGTGACCGCGCCAACGCACGCAACCGCGATCGCGAGCGCCCTATCTTTCGCTACGATGTCGGTCTCGATGCCAACGATTACAAGCCCGTAAGCCGCGATCAGATTCTTAGCTTCTTTGGGTTATAGGGCGCCAGAGCCACCACAAAGGGGACAGGCACCTTTGTGGTGGTTCTGGCGCCGTTGCCATTATGGCGGCGGCGCCTTTTTTGTCCGCGCGGCGCGGTAGAGTGTAGCCGGTTGATATTTGCGTCCATCGAGGAGCTGCTATGAACGAGATCAAGTGCCCGCATTGCGGCGAAGTTTTTAAGGTCGATGCATCCGGCTATGCGGATATCGTTAAGCAGGTGCGCGATGCCGAGTTCTCGCGCGACCTGGATGAGCGTGTGAAGGCAGTCCAGCGTGAGGGTGAGCAGGCGCTGGAGCTTGAGCGCTCGCGTTCGACGGCTGCCTTGCAACAGGCAGAGTCTCAGCGCAATGCCCAGCTTGTCGAGCAGAAGAACACTGCGGATCAGAAACTGGCGCAAGAGGTTGCCAAGCGCGATGCTGAGCTTGCCGAGCTGCGCGCTAAGCTCGAGGGCGCTGCCGCAGAGCGCGAGAGTGCAAGCCAGCGCGCGGCGGTTGAGGCACGAGCCAATGCTCAAAAAGAGAATGCCGAACTCCAGCGTGAGATTGATAGCCTGCGTGCGCAGCTTGGGCGCAAAGATGACGAAGCAAAGCTTGCCGAGTCGGCGGCGCGCAACGCTGCTCAAAACGATTTAGCTGCACGCGACGCTCAGATTGCCGAGCTGCAGGCCAGGCTTGCCGCGGCGGACAAGGCCCAGGAGATGGCGCTTGCCGCTGCCGCGGCAGAGTCGCAGCGTGAGCTCGATGCCGCTCGCAGCGAGGCCGAGCGCGCGCTTACTGACTATCGCGCGAAGGTGCAAGAGAAGTTTTTCGCCGCAAAGGCTCAGTCCGAGCAAGAGGCCGAGGGCCTGCGTGCCCAGCTGCGCGAGCAGGAACTGATGGCAAAAATGAACCTGTCAGAGGCGGTCGCCGCGGCGGAGCGAGAGCGCGATGAGGCACGTGCCAAGCTGACGAGCGAACTGGCGGTGCGCGATTCTCGCGAGGAGCAAGCCAAGGCGGCACACGAGCTCGAGCTTGCGCAGGCCAAGCGCGCGAGCGATGACCTGATCCGCTACAAGGATGAAGAGATTGAGCGCCTTAAGGACATGAAGGTCCGCCTGTCCACCAAGATGGTGGGCGAGTCGCTCGAGCAGCACTGCGAGACCGAGTTTAACCGTCTGCGCATGACGGCGTTTCCTAATGCGTACTTCGAGAAAGATAACGATGCGTCCGAGGGTACCAAGGGCGACTTTATCTTCCGCGAGTGCGACGCGAGCGGCAACGAGGTCATTTCGATTATGTTCGAGATGAAAAACGAGAACGACGAGACTGCGACCAAGCATAAAAACGAGGACTTCTTTAAGAAACTCGATCACGATCGTCGCCAGAAAGGCTGTGAGTACGCGGTGCTCTGCACGCTGCTCGAGCCCGAGAGCGAGCTCTATAACGCAGGGATAGTCGACGTGAGCTATCGCTACGAGAAGATGTACGTGATTCGCCCACAGTTTTTCATTCCCATGATTACGCTTCTTCGCAACGCCGCTATGGGTTCGCTTCGCTATAAGCAGGAGCTGGCGGAGTACAAACAGCAGAATATCGACGTCACGAACTTCGAAGCCAAGATGGAGAAGTTCAAGGACGGCTTCTCGCGCAACTACAACCTGGCGAGCAAGCAGTTCGAGTCGGCGATCAAGGAGATCGATGCCGCCATTAAGCAGCTCGAGAAAACCAAGGACGACCTGCGTCGCAGTACCGAGAATCTGCGTCTGGCCCACAACAAGGCCGATGAGCTTACCATTCGCAAGCTCACGTGGGGCAACAAGACCATGAAGGCGGCGTTTGGCGAGGCGCGCGGGGCTGCGCCAGAGACAAACGATGAGCCCGCCGAGGCGGATTCGTATGAGGTCGAGGACGCCGAGTAAGGCATAGCGTATAGTGCAAAAGCGGGGCCGCTGGCGATATTGCCAACGGCCCCGCTTGTTCCGTTCCAGTATGTACGGCTAGTCCTCGAGCAGGTCCTCGATAAAGCCGACGCGATAGTTTTTAAAGATGACCTCGCCACCGTCTTGCGTGGCGTCCAGATCGACATCGCCCATGATGCCAAAGTCGTGGTCGCCGTCCTCGTCGGCAAAGATCTGGTGCACGTGCCATACGTGCGCGGTCTTCTCGTCGGACTCGTCAATGGAAAACATCGCGGCGCTGCGGGCATCTCCGTCGGTGAGGATTTCTTCGTGCTGCTCGTGGTAAGCGTCGAGTGCTTTTTGCCAGCGGATCTCGCTCATGCCCCAGTCGTCGTCGAGCTCGCCCAGGTCGCGAACGTGCTCGCGGGCGGCAAGGGCCACGCGGCGGAAGAGTGCGTTGCGCACCAGCAGCGTGCAGCCGCGGCGGTCCGCAACGACTTCGTCGATGCCCTGCGGCGGTGCGGCGTCGAGTGCAGCGGGGTTGCCGGCGTTCTCCCACTCGTCCACCAGGCTCGAGTCCACCGAACGCACCACAAAGCCCAGCCACGAGATGATGTCGCGCAGGCGCTCGTCGCGCTTCTCGATGGGCACGGTGCGGTCGAGCGAACGGTAGGCCTCTGCCAGGTAGCGAAGCAAAATGCCCTCGGAGCGGGCGATGCCGAGCTTTTGAATGTAGCCCTTAAAATCGCTCGTGCTTTCCAGCATATCGCGCAGAACGCTCTTGGGAGAGAGCTGATAGTCGTTGGCCCAGGGCACTTCCTGGCAGTACTTGTCAAAAGCGGCGTCGAGCAAATCCTCGAGCGGCTTTTCGTACGTGACGTCTTGAATGCGCTCCAAGCGCTCCTCATATTCGACGCCGTCAGCCTTCATTTCGGCCATCGCGCGGTCGCGCGCGGCGCGCTCCTGTGCGCGCAGCACCTGCTTGGGGTCCTCGAGCGTTGCCTCGACCATCGAGATCAGATCCATGGTATAGGTCTCGCTCTCGGGATCGAGCAGCTCCAACGCGGCAAGCAAGAACGGCGAGAGCGGCTGATCGAGCGCGAAGTCCTCGGGCAGATCGACCGTCAGCGCATAGTCGATGTCCGGTGCGGCGTCAGCCGGGGCGTCGGGTGCGGGCGGCACCTCGGTGCGAACGACGACGCCGGAATCGATGAGCGTGGCGAAGATTTCGTCGGCGCGAACCTCGAGCTTGGCCTTTTCTTCGGGGGTCTGCAGGCTCGTCTCGATGAGGTCGTGTACGCGGGCGCGGGCATCGCCGCCCTGCTCGACCACGCTAATCACCATGGAGTGCGTGATGCGCAGGCGCGGCTTGAGCGTCTCGGGCTGCGTCTCGATCAGGCGCTCAAAGGTCTGCTTGTTCCAGGTGACAAAGCCCTCGGGGGCCTTTTTCTTTTTAATCTTACGGAGTTTTTTGGGGTCGTCGCCCGCTTTGGCCATAAGCTTGGCATTTTCGATCTCGTGCTCCGGCGCCTCGGCAATTACCATACCCTCGGTGTCAAAGCCCGAGCGGCCGGCGCGACCGGCAATCTGATGGAACTCGCGGGCGCGCAGACGACGCATCTTGTAGCCATCGAACTTGGTGAGCGCGGTGAGCACCACGGTGTGGATGGGTACGTTGATGCCGACGCCGAGCGTATCGGTGCCGCAGATGACGGGCAGCAGGCCCTGCTGCGCCAAGCGCTCGACCAGCAGACGATAGCGCGGCAACATGCCAGCATGGTGCACGCCGACGCCGCATCCAAGCAGGCGCTTGAGAATCTTGCCAAAGGCCGTCGAGAAGCTCGTTCCCTTTGCCGCCTCCTTGATGGCCTCACGCTGCTCCTTGCTGGCGATGCCAAAATTGGCGAGCGACTGCGCCGTCGCAAGGGCGGCATCCTGGCTAAAGTGCACGATATAGAGCGGGGCCTCGCCGCGGCGCATGGCGAGCTCGACCGTGCCCTCGAGGGAGGTCGTCACATAGTCGTAGCTCAGCGGAACAGGACGCGGGGCGTCGACAACCAAGTCGCAAGCAGCGCCGGTGTGCTCCTCGAGTGAGGCGGCGATGGCAGTGACATCGCCGAGCGTAGCGCTCATGAGCATGAATTGCGTGTGGGGCAGGGTGAGCAGCGGCACCTGCCAGGCCCAACCGCGGTCGGGGTCGGCAAAGTAGTGGAACTCGTCCATGGCCACGCAGCCCACGTCGGCATCTTCGCCCTCGCGCAGTGCGTCGTTGGCAAGGATCTCTGCCGTGCAGCAGATGACGGGCGCCTTGGTGTTGATATGCGTGTCGCCGGTGATCATACCGACGTTATCGCGGCCGAGCACCTGCACCAGGTCGAAAAACTTCTCGCTGACCAGAGCCTTGATAGGAGCCGTGTAGTAGCAGCGCTTGCCCTGTGCCATGCCCATAAAGAGCATGCCCAGCGCGACAAGCGACTTGCCCGATCCGGTCGGTGTGCCTAAGATGACGTGATCGCCGGCAGCCAGGTCCATGAGGGCTTCTTCTTGGTGATCCCACAGCTCAATGCCGCGGCTGCTCGTCCATTCAAAGAAGCGTTCGAAGGCCTGATCGGGCGTGAGCCATGGTTCGGGCTCGCTGCCGTCCTCGGGCTCCCACCAGGTGGGGGAGAGTGCACCGAGTGAGCCGAATTCGGCTTCGGTTCCCGTGCCGCCCGAGAACGAGCTGGCGGCGCCGGCACCGGAAACGGTGCTGGCGGAAGTATCTGTCGTGGTCTGTGCCATGTGGTTGCTTTCTCTCGCGATTGTCCGCCAACTATTATGGCGTAGCGTCGCATCGATGCGTTCGCAGGCAAGAAAATGCAGGAAATGGGCGTTCTGCCCAGCCGTTTAGTGTAGTCGCTAGCCAAGTGAGTAGACTTTTTGCGATATTGCGAGCACATGACTTTTGCGCAAGGGTTCTACCTGCGGTTTTATGTTTCGCTATGCGGGCTGTGCCTGGCTATTGCAAAAAAGTCTACTCACTTAGGTTTGAGGGCCGTTCGCTGGCGCCAATTTGCGCTTGTTTGCCGACGCCGCGACCATCAGAAGCCCCTAGGACTCTTGCGGCAGGCGCTTCTTGCCTTTGCGGGCGCGGTTTCTAAAGTTCTCGACGGCCTCTTCCATGCCCAGAGGTACATAGGTGAGCTCATCGAGGTTTTCGGGCAGGTAGCAGGCAAGGCTTTGCTCCTGCGCGCGGCCCGCCGCGAGCTGTTCATTGCTGGGCTGCGCGCCGGGTGTGGCGCAAATGCCATAGACGACGGCACCCATCTCGCGCGTGCGGCATTCGTACTCGGTCTCGGGATGCTCGGGATGGTCGCGGCGGACGTCGTCGCTTACCCAAAGCGTGTCGTAGCCGGCCGCGGCAAACTGCCCCAGGGCGTAGTCGCGCAATGGCTTACTGTCGGTTCGCAGTGTGACGGTGGCGCCGACTGAAAAGAGCGGGCGGTAGAGCATCAGATGGTCGACATGGACGAGTCGTTTTTTGGCGTACTTGGCCTTGGGCTGCGGCGTGGGAAAGTTAATGGTAATGGCATCGAGCTCGCCTGCGGCAAACAGCTGCGGCAGCGATGCGGCGCCTCGGGGCAGGACGAGTGCGTTGGACAGCTCCTGCTCGCAGATTTTCTGTGCGGCATAGGCGATGCAGATGGGCTCCTGGTCCATACCGATAAAGAGGGTGTTTGGCTCGTGGGCCGCGCGCTCTACAAGGTACGTTCCCTTGCCACAGCCAAGATCCAGGTGAAGGTGTTCGAAGGGCTTGCTGCCAACTGGCGCGCAAGCCTCGCGCCAATCTCCGGCATAGGCCTCGGGGTTCGTCTCAATCGCATCGGCGTAGCGCTCCAGGCGCTCCTCGAGCACAAAGTTCTTAGGCGTGCGAACGTGGACGGCTCCCATGAGGCTCCTTGATCATGAGTATGGAACGCATGGCAGCACGTTCCATCAATGGGTTGAAAAGGGTGGGGCATAGCTTGCCCGAAAGTTGCGGTGCGGCTCGGCGGCAAGTCGCCGATGCCTACAGGCGCTTGAGAATCACGTAACGGTTGAGCTCGCCGCTGCGACCGTCGGCATGGAAGCGCTCAAGCTCGCGCACGGGGACCTCGCCGCTCTTGTAGAATGTGCGCACGCCGCGCACCAGGTCGGTGATCTGCTGATCGTCAAAGTGATGGCAATAGCGGTAGGCGTGGCGGTCGTTTTGCCAGCCAATGAGGTGGTCGCCGGCTTCAAACTGCGCGGAATCGTAACTTTCAAACGGCGGGGTGAGCTCGGCGCGGGCTTCGGCGCGAACGGCCTTGCGCGCCATGCGCTCGTCGTTCATAAACTCCCAAAAGCTGATGGCGATGATGCCGCCTGGGCGCGTCTGGCGCACCAGGGCGTCGAGCACGCGTACGCGGTACTCGCACGACGGCACGTGGTGCATAAAGCCAAAGCAGACCGAGATGTCGGCGAGCGGGGCGTCGAAAAGCACGTCGGGTGTCTCGGCGGGGTTGAGCTTCATGAGGGCATCGAGTACGTCGAGTTCCTGGAAGTGCAGGTTGGGAATGCGCAGGGCGTGACCGTGCGCATCGATAGCCAAATCCTGACACGAGTCAACACCATAGAACTCAAACGGGCAACTGGCATCTGCCGAGGGGTTTGCGCCGTCGACGCCCTTGGCGGAAAGTGCGCCGCCGGCGGCAAAGTTCTCGAATCGCATGTTGCCGCAGGCAAGATCGAAGACGCGGACGGGATGCTCGATCGTGGCGACGTCGAGCTGCTCGAGCGCTATGTCCATGGTGCGTACCCAGCCGGGCCACGGTGCCTGGCGCGTATCGGAGAAGGAGGCGGAGTGCTCGCGATAGAACGTATTGTTGAGCTGAATGAGCGATGAGGCGAAATCGCGGTTCACGGCGCGGAACTCCCTCCGTTGGCGGTGCGGAATAAACAGTACGACCATACTACCGTTAACGCCGCAACGGGGACAACCGAGCTGCGGGTCATTGCTTTGTTTGGACACATTTCCGCAGCTCATATATGCCCGCAACCGCCGGTTGTCAAAAATCTCACTAGAATAGGTGGCATGCTTTTGGCGGTGGCGGATAGATTTTTAACTGTGCAAGGCGCCTTAAGAACAAAAACGGTCCGGCGGCACGGCTGGCATCGCATAGGAGGAACCATGAATGTAGAAACTGCGCAGCGGCTCGCCGACCTTCGTCGCAGCAAGGGTTTTAGCCAAGAAGGGCTGGCGCGAAAGCTGGGGCTGTCGCGCCAGGCGGTCAGTAAATGGGAGCGTGCGGAGAGCTCGCCCGATACCGAGTACCTGATCTCGCTCGCAAAACTCTATGGCGTGAGTTTGGACGAACTCCTTAATCCGAGCGATGAGATCGAGGACGATATCGAGTTTGAGAACGAGGACCGCGCCCGTCAGCGCGAGGCCGAGGCAGCGGAGCGCGCCCGTACCCATGAGGCAGCGGCACGTGCTACCGAGGCGGCAACACAGGCGAGTGATGCCGCCGCCAAGGCGGCGCAAGCGGCAAGCTGGAGCGCGCAGGCCGCCAATGCCGCTACGGCGCAGGTGACGAGTGGCGGCGCAGCTGGATCGACTCCGGTGAAAGGTCCGTTCCAGTCGTTTCCGTATTGGGCCGTGTGCTGGCTGCTGTTCTTTTTGCTGATGTTCCTGTTTGGTGGCTCCTTTGCCGCGCTGATCTTCTTTACAATCCCCATCTATCACTGGGTGGCGCGTGCGCTCGATGGCGATTGGGCACGCGGGGATTATTCAGGTTGGTCCGGCGCCGGAGGCGGCTAAGGCTCAGGATGTTTCCGCTGCGGTTGATACTGACGTGGCTTCCTCGACCGCCGCTGAGCCGAGCGCCAAAGAAGGTGATGAATGATGAAGCTCTCGCATGAGTCCAAGGTCCGCCTGGGCGTCGGTATCGGAGCGTTCGTGCTCATCATCGGGCTTATCTTTGGCACTTCGCGGATATTGTTTCATTTTGATGGCCCGTGGGATCTCGGCGATATTGCATCCGGTTTGTCCGGTATGGACGATGTGGTTGACGGGGACGATTCTTTGGATGGCGGTAACTATTCCGCTCAGTCTCGGCAGCTTTCGAGCGAAACGTTTGATGCCGACTCATTCCAGTCCCTTGACCTGGATGTGACATCGGGTGAGGTTGAGATCAAGTGCGTTTCCGGCGGGCAGGTGCGTGTCATCGAGAGCGGCCGCGTCGCAAAAGGAGTAGCTGCTTACGATGCGGCAACCCAGAATCTGGCCGTGGTTAAGGGTTCTGCGCTCAAGATTCGCCAGTTCGATTGCGATGACGAGCGCGCCATTGACCGCACGGTTACCGTCGAACTGCCGCGCGAAGTTGCCGATAACATGGTGGGCATTACAGCGAATGTAGGATCGGGCGATCTGACGGTCACGGACATTGCGTGTCATGACCTCAACTTGACTTTGGACTCGGGAGACATCGAGTTTGCGGGTACTGTAACCGACACCCTGAATGCCAAGGTAGGTTCGGGCGATGTGACGTTCGAGCTCTACCAGGCCCCCGCGAAGTCTATGGACGTAAGCGTGGACTCGGGCGATGTGGAGATAACGGTTCCGAACTCTACGGGCTTTAAGGCGAGCCTCACCGTGGGCAGCGGTGACTTCGAGAGCGATTTCCTTCCGCTTGGCTACGATGGCGAGACCATATTGAATCTTGAATTCGACAACGGTGATAAGTCTGCCACGTATCGTTTTAAGGTCGGTTCGGGCGACATGTCGTTCGATCCGGAGTGACATGCGGTTTTCGGAGGTCGGTGCATATAGGCATGCTCTTTGATGGAGGCGCCGGGGCCGTGACTGGCTCCGGCGCCTTTGCCTTTACAATGGGGGCATGGAACAGATTATTTTGAACATACTCGAGGCTCTGCGTCGCGGCGAGACCGTGGACGACAAGGCACTCGTCAAGCTGATACATGCTGAGGCGCGCCGTGAGGGCGCCGACAAACGCGATTTGGCCAAGCGCCGCCTGCTGCCGTTTTACCAGCGGGTGAAGCGCGAGGAGCCGGCTCGTTGGGCTGGATGGAATGTCGATGCCGATCTGGAACGCCAACTGCTGCAGGTGCTGCGTATGAAGCCGCGCCGAACGGCCTCGGGCGTGGCGACCATTACCGTCATCACCAAGCCCTGGCCATGCTCGGGCGATTGCCTGTTTTGCCCCAACGATCTGCGCATGCCCAAAAGCTACCTGCACGCCGAGCCGGCGTGCGCCCGTGCAGAGCAAAATTGCTTTGACCCGTATCTGCAGGTGAGCGCCCGTTTGACGGCGCTTTCGCAGATGGGGCATGCGACCGACAAGATCGAGCTCATCGTGCTCGGCGGTACCTGGAGCGACTATTCGCAAGGGTATCAGGCATGGTTTATGTCGGAGCTCTTCCGTGCGCTCAATGATGATGCGGTGGCGGGCGTGGCGGCAAACCCCATGTTGGCGCGTCCGGGCATCAGCCGTGCCGAGGCGGGGCGTCTGCTCGATGACGCTCCCGCCGATGCCCTGCCGCCTGTGGTAGCAGAGCGCCGCGAGCGCTATCGGGCCGCCGGCATTGCGACAGACGAGGCCGAGCTTGCGAGCGGCGTTACCGACGAGCAGGAGCGTGTGGATGCTGCCGTGGGTGGCTATAACCGTGCAGTGCGTCGCCTGTACGGCTCCGGTACGCCCTGGGGCGAGGTCGCCGAGTGGCAGACGGCGACGATGGAGGAGCTCGAGCGGCAGCAGCGCATCAACGAGACGGCGAAGCATCGCGTGGTCGGGCTCGTTATCGAAACGCGTCCCGATGCTGTAACACCGCAGGCGCTCACGCTCATCCGTCGTCTGGGCTGTACCAAGATTCAGATGGGCATCCAGAGCCTCGACCAGCATCTGCTCGATATCAACGAGCGTCGCATTTCGGTGGCGCAGATCGAGCGCGCGTTTTCGCTTGCGCGCCTGTTTGGCTTTAAGATCCATGCGCATTTTATGCTCAACTTGCTGGGCGCCACGCCCGAGGGTGACAAGCGCGACTACGAGCGCTTTATGACCGAGGGCGCCTTTATGCCCGACGAGGTCAAGGTCTACCCGTGTGCGCTCATCGAGGGTTCGCGCCTGGTGGGCTGTTACGAGCGTGGCGAGTGGCGCCCTTATACCGAGGAAGAGCTGCTCGACGTACTGGCCGATGACATCGTGGTGACGCCGGCGTTCTGCCGCATCAGTCGCATGATCCGCGACTTTAGTTCCGACGACATCATGGTGGGCAACAAGAAACCCAACCTGCGTCAGCTCGTCGAAAATCGCTTGGCCGTTTGGGGTGACGGTGCGACGGTGCGCGAAATTCGCTATCGCGAGATCAGCACGGCGGGTGCCGACTTGGATGAGCTATCTCTTGATGAGGAGGTAGCGTACGAGACGCCGGTGACTTACGAGCGCTTTTTGCAGTGGGTGACGCCGCGGGGCAAGATCGCGGGCTTTTTGCGGTTGTCGCTGCCCGATCGCGCTTTTGTTGCCGCGCATGTGGACGAGCTGCCGACGACGCCGGACGAGGCGATGATTCGCGAGGTGCACGTGTACGGCATGGCGGCGCGCGTGGGCGATCAGGGTCAGGCGGCGCAGCACCATGGATTGGGACGTTTGCTCGTGGAGCGTGCGTGCCAGATAGCTCGGGATGCCGGTTATGCGCACATCAACGTGATCAGCGCGATCGGTACGCGCGAGTACTATCGCCATCTTGGGTTTTATGACCATGGACTCTATCTGCAGAAGGAGCTCTAGATGAACAAGCCAAGTGTTTCTGCCGGCGTCGTTGCCGGCGTTGCCCTGGGAGCCGCGGCGCTTGGTGCGGCCGCCGTCGCTGTTCGCGCTGCCTGTTTGCAGGTCGCACGTACCCGCAACGGGCTGGCGCGGGTGAAGCGCATGCACAATGAGGGCGGTGACGAGGTCCGTGTGCTTGTGCAGGGCGGCGTTTACCAAAGCGCGAGCTATGTTGGCGAGCGTTGGGCGGAGCCGGCCTTTGCGTACTATCGTGCATTTGACGATGTGTTTGAGGCCGAGGATGCAATGCGCGACGCTTATGGTCACGGCATCGACCGCATGCTTATGCTCGGCGGCGGTGGGTTTTCCTATCCCAAGTTTGCACTGTTGTCGCATGAGGGCTTGCGTATGGACGTCATCGAGTATGACGGAGAGATAACGCGCTTGGCGCGCCGTTGGTTCTATCTGGACGAACTGGAGCACACGGTGGGCGATCGCCTGCGGGTGATTACCGCCGAGGCTCGCTCGTATCTGGGTGTGACGAGCGTGGGCCATCGTCGCTACGACGTCGTTGTGAGCGACTGCTTTGGCGGTGCCGAGCCTGTGCGCGAGCTGGCGACCGTTGAGGCGCTGCGCCTGGTGCGGGGCAGCCTGAATGCCGGCGGCATCTACGTTGCCAATATCGTGAGCGCAAACGAGGGGAGCGATGTGACGTTCCTTCGCGACTGCGCTGCCGCGGCACTCGAGGTATTCGTCCACGCCTGGGTGGTCCCATGTGGCGATGCGAAGTTCGGCGGCGAGGAAAACTACCTGCTCATCGCCAGCGACGGCGACTACGCCTTTGCCGAAGCCGTGCCCTTCGACACCGACTTCCTCGGCACCGTCCTTCACGACAAGTAAGTCTCCCCGTCCCAAAATAGACTGGTCTTAGGCGTGGTCGCGCCAACTGAGGACGCGCTGCTTCATGCCCTCTATGTCGAGCACGCCTTCGGCAAAGCCCTTGCGCACGAGCTCCTCGGGAACGTACTCGTCGTAGCGATCAAAATAAGGTACCTCGCCGGGATAGACGAGCTCGATGGGGTCGAAGTCCTTTTCGGCCTCGGCTGCGAGCACCTCAAAGAACGTCTCCTCGTCGGCCTTCATCTTAAACTGCATAAAGTATGGACGCGACGGATCGAGCCCGCGAAGGCCCAGCTCCGCGGCACACTTAATCTTGAGCATACGTTCGAGCGCCAGAAAGGCGTAGCTGCCCAACCAGGGGAAGAGCACCCAGGTGTCGCCACCCAGGTTGATGAGCGGTTTGGTCCCCGCACCCGAAATCTCGGCGGTATGACGAGCCTGTGCAAGGCGTGCCCGTGCGTTGCCCATGAGGTACGGATATGCCGCGTGCTCGTTGAGCGCTTGGCGCATGCGCTCGAGTACATGCGTGTTGATGTCACCGGGGCAGTCGCCAAAGTATGCCGGCACACGACCTTTGACTTGCGTGGCAAAGACGGTGTGTCGCTTCCAGTCCACTTCCTCGACTATCCAGCAGTGCCCGGCTATGGCGATGCGCTCACCGGGCGGTGGCGGATTGACGATCGTGCCCAACTCGGCCGACTCGCTGCGAACGGTGAACTCCTCGTTTTCCTGGAACACAGCGTAGAACTTAAAGTTGTTAATGATGCGCTCGCCCGCGAGACCCACGATGAGCCCGCCGCCCTCGGTGACCTGGATATGATCGATCTTGATGAGGTGGCGCAGCAGTACGCGATAGTCATCGGCCGAGACGCGGTGGAAATAGCTCAGTGTGAGCACGCGCTGGGCAAGTTCGGCCGGCGTGAGCTCGCCGGTGCTGGCGAGGGTCGACATAGTCTGGTGATAGAGCAAGCTGTAGGGGAGTCGATCGAGTTCGGGTGGCTCGACCCACTTTTCTTCGCGATAGAGTTGTACGAGCGCGATGCCCTGCAGGAGCTTCCACGGAATGGTCTCGGGCATCATCGTGCGCGGCTCGGGTTCTTCCTCGCGCATGACAAACCACATCTCGGGCGGAAGATCGCGGCGTCCCGTGCGCCCCATTCGCTGCAAAAAGGAGCTGACGGTAAACGGCGCGTCAATCTGGAAGGCGCGCTCCAGGCGGCCGATATCGATACCGAGCTCCAGCGTAGAGGTGGTGACGGTTGTCTGCGCCTGCTCCTCGTCGCGCATGAGCTCCTCGGCCGTCTCGCGCAGCGATGCCGAAAGGTTGCCGTGATGGATTAGAAAGCGGTCGGGCTCGTGTCGACTTTCGCAGTAGCTGCGCAGCATGGAACACACGGCCTCTGCCTCCTCGCGCGAGTTGGCAAAGACCAGGCACTTGCGGCCGCGCGTATGCTCAAAGATATAGCCCATACCGGGGTCGGCGTTGTCGGGTGCCGTGTCGGTGGGGTTGAGAAGCGCCTGCTCGGTCGCTCGTGGGATGTCGACTTCGCCCTCGGGGGCCGAGGAAGTGCGACGGTCTTTGGGAGCGGCCTTGCCCTGCGCCTGCTTGCGACGTTGACGGCGTTCCTCCTGTGTAAGCTGTCCGCTGTGACGCATGTCTTGGGCGCCGGCGGGCAGTGCCGCGGATGCCGCCTCGATGCGCTCGCACGCAAGCACTTCGGCCTCTTGAGGACCCGTGCTCTCGAATCCCCGCTGCTGTGCCTGGGGACCCGAGTTGTAGAAGTGCTCCATGGAGATGCGCCACACGCGGCGCGGTTCCTCAAAGCGGGGGATAACGCAGTCGCGTCCCGTTCCCTGCGAGAGAAAGGCACCCGTGCGCTCGGGGTCGCCGATGGTGGCCGAAAGGCCAATGCGGCGGGGCTGCACGCCCGCCATGCGCGAGAGGCGCTCGATAAGGCAGAGCGTCTGACCGCCGCGGTCGCCGCGCATGAGCGAATGAACCTCGTCGATGACGACGTAGCGCAGGTCGCAAAACATGCGCGGGATCGCCATGTGCTTATGGATCAGGAGCGCCTCGAGCGATTCGGGCGTAATCTGAAGGATGCCGCTCGGCTTTTTGATGAGTTTGGCCTTGTGTGACTGCGAGACATCGCCATGCCAGTGCCAGACGGGGATGTCGGCTTCTTCGCACAGGTCGTTGAGGCGGACGAATTGGTCGTTGATGAGTGCCTTGAGGGGGCCGATATAGAGGGCGCCCACGCTTGCGGGCGGGTTCTCCCAAAACTCGGTCAGGATGGGAAAGAAGGCCGCCTCGGTTTTGCCGGAAGCCGTGGATGCCGTCAGGAGCACATTGTCCTGCGAGTTAAAGATGGCATCTGCCGCCGCAACCTGAATGGAGCGCAGGCTCTCCCAATCGTGGGAGTAGATGAAGTCTTGGATAAACGGGGCGTAGCGGGCAAAGGCGTTCACGGGGCCTCCTTTCAACAACGGGTTATCAAACGCAACGGGCAATGGGTCGTCGAATTGCAACATCGACGTTTGCCCAGATAAAACCTGCCAAAATAAACCTGTCCCTTTTTGGCAGGTTAGATGGTGAATTCGGCGAAGTTACGGTCGCCGCCTGCGGTGCCGGTGTCGTCTGTTGCGGCTGCTGGCGCGTCGCCGCCGACGCTTTGCAGCAACTCGGCCACGTTGGCGTCGGGGTTCTGGCATAGGATGTCGAGCAGCTCGATAAAGTCACGAATGACTTCACGCGGCGTCAGATGCGTGTCGGCTCCCACACGACCGAACTCGATCTTGAGGAAGTCCACCAAGTCCTTCTCGGTAAGCGTGGGCGTCCAGCCAAAGTAGCCGGCGTGAATTTGCATGAGTTTTTCGATCAGCACCAGCAACTCCTCATAGGTGAGTGGCTGCAGGCGGATGATGGGCGCGAGCATGTCCTTAAGGTCCTCGCGCGCAAAGCGGCCCTGAGCGAGTCGGCTGCGCAGGGCCTCGTAGGAGAACACGCCTCGGCGGCGGTCCTCGATAGAGGTCGGCGTGCCACCCATGATTACGCCCAGGTACTGCGCCTTGCCCTGGAGCGTGTCGTTGTACATGGTCAGGATCTTCTCGTAGTTATATTGGCGCGTAATCGCGTTGGGAATCTTGTACAGATTCACGAGCTCGTCGATGAGCACCAGCATGCCCTTGTAGCCGCTGCAGACCAAAAAGCGCGCAATGAGCTTAACGTAGTCGTACCAGTCGTCATCGCTGATGATGGTCGAGGAGCCCAACTCGGCGCGTGCCTCACTCTTGGTGCGGTATTCGCCGCGAATCCATTTGGTCACGCGACTCATAGCTTCTTCGTCACCCTCCGAGACGGCCATGCGATAGCGGCGGAGCATGCGGGTGAAGTCGAAGCCGTGGACCATTTCCTCGAGCGGGGCCAGTTGGGCATTGACGACCGACTCGTCGACGTCGGCACACGAGGCGACCCAGCGATCCAGAATAAGGTTGAGCGCACCGCCCTCGGGGCGCGTCCTGGTCGATATATTGCGGATGAGCTCGCGGTAGGTGGCAAGGCCCTGTCCTTGACCGCCCTGCAGGCGGCGCTCGGGCGACAGGTCGGCATCAGCGACAACGAATCCCTCGCCCATGGCGTGCGTGCGGATGGTCTGGAGCAAAAAGCTCTTGCCGGCGCCGTAGCGACCGACCAGAAAGCGGAAGCTCGCGCCACCGTCGGCGATGAGACTCAGATCGGTGAGCAGGGCGCGGATCTCGACCTCGCGCCCTACGGTGATGTAAGGAAGGCCGATGCGCGGGACCACGCCGCCCTTGAGCGAGTTTAGAATGACGGCAGCGACGCGCTTGGGCACGCGGGGTGCTGCGGATGCGGTATCACTCATGGTCTAGGTATCCTCTCACGTCTGCTTCGTAGTCCTCGATAATCTGCGGCCCTGCCGCGCCGAATTCGATAACGGTGTCTCCCACCAGGTCAAAGAGCGCCTCGTTGATGCTGTCGACGAGCATATCTTCGCTTTGGCCCGAGTGCGCCACTGCCGATGTCGCTTGCGCTGCGTTTTGCTCGAGGAGCGCGCGAAGGAAGGTATCTTCGGCGGGAGCGAGTTTGTTTGCAGCTTCGGTGGGCGCGGGCGTTACGGGTGCGCCCACAGACGCGAGGAGCGGCGCCACGACGCCAAACTCTTCGGTGGAGACAGTCGGCTCGTCGGGTTCGTTTTGCCGTATGGTCATCTCGCCAGGTTCGGCAGTCATGCCGGGTGCAGACTCGGTGTTCGGTTGCTCTATAAGCGTCGCCTCGGCTTCCACAGGTGCGCCGTCCTCGCGTTCCTCGTCGATCAAAAGCGCTTCGCGCGTTTGCACGGCGGCGCTCCGAATGTGTCCCAGCTGACTCAGATCGATATCGATCTTGACGGGCTGGTGTGCGGCGTCCCACGAAAGCCATGCCACAATCTCGTCATCGATAATCTTGGCCAGATATTTGGGGACCTTTTCTTCCTTAAGGGGATGGGCGGGGTCCAGCGCCAGGCGCAGGCGTTGGTCGCAGGCGCGCATCATTTCACCGAGCTTGCTGCTCTTTTGCCTACTACCGTGGATACGCATGCATTCCCAAAAGCCGTTTTGGCAACGGTAGATATGGATAGGATCCAGGCGGTATTCGCAGTCCTCGTGGCGCTCGGGCGCAAAGAATACGGCCGAGGCAAACATGGTGTAGGGCATGGCCGTCTCCTCCCCAAATAAGCTCGCCACGATGCCGGTCTTTCGGTGCGTGTCATAGTAGCGCGCCATACGGACATACACGGCGCACGCCACGTGGCGCAGATCGCGGTGGTGGCTGCGGTCGAGCCGCGAGTTACTTAGGTTGTACGTGGAGAGGGCGTTGATGGCGGCCATGAGTCGCTCCTCGCGCACCTCATCGGGCGGAAGGGGGAGCGTGGGCTCGGAGGTTTTGCGACGCTTAGGGGTCTGGCCGGACGGTGCCGGCGCTGGCACAAGGTCTCGTGCCGCGTGCCGCAGCTCGATAAGGGCATTATCGAACATGACGGTTTTAGAGTCACGAAGCAGCTTGGGGTCGAGCGCGTGGAACACGGCGTAATCCTGCAGCCACACGCGCGCAAACCGGTCGATGCCGGGCTCAAAGGCGCGGTAGGCATCCCAAAAGGCCTTGATCTTGTTAAAACCTTCGAGCGGATTATCTACGCCAATGCCGCAAATCAGCTCATAGAGATACAGAAAGGCAAAGGATGTAGACGTTTCCTCGACGGTTCCGCGGCGCACTTGGGCACGCCAGGTAAAGTAGCCGCGCAACTGTCGATCGCTCATGGCATTGTAGGTGGGAAAGTACGACTTAAAGGTGCCGTTGTAGGGGCAGTCGTCCTCAAAGTCGGCCATCAGCAGGCCTTGGCGGTAGAAAAGCTCGGCTTCCGAAAGCCAGCGACCCGCGCCGCCTTTGGGGTCATCCTGCCAGCGCGATATCTCGCGCATCTTGCGGTACCGGTCGGGAAGGAAATTCTGCATCTGACGACCGGTTTTGAGAATCGGCTCGTCTGCGTAGGTTTCGTTTGAGAAGCGGGCGGACTGATGGGTCCGGGCCTCGGCCATAATGCGCTCGATGAGCATCTTGATGTCCTGGTCGGCCACCGCTTCTCCTCTCCTAACGCAGCTTCGGTGACCTCATATCATAGCACAGCATCAAACAGGTGTTCGGGATGCCGCTACGTAGATAGATTTAGAACAGGAGGGCGTAGATGACGGCGATGACAACGGAGGGGAGCATATTGGCCGTGCGGAAGGTCTGAGGACGGATGAGGTTGACGCCGACGCAGAAGATGAGCATGGAGCCTACGAGCGAAAGGCTGTCGAGGGCTGCCGTAGTCATGATGGGGGAGAGTGCGCCGGCAAACAGCGTGATCGTCCCCTGGAACACGGCGACGGGCAGGGCGGAGAAAATGCAGCCGCGGCCAAGCGACGCCGTCATGGTGCAGACGATGATGCAGTCCAATGCGCCTTTCAGGGCAAGCGTTGACCAGTCACCGAGCAGACCGTCCTGGATCGATCCCACAATGGCCATGGCGCCGATACACACGGTGAGTGAAGTCGAGACAAAAGCGTTGGTGAACTCGTTATCGCCCTCGCTGCCGGTTTTGCGCTTGAGCCATTCGCCAAGGTTCTCGATGGCGGCCTCCAAGTTGATGGCCTCGCCGATGAGCGAGCCGAGGGCGAACGAGACGATGAGCATGGTGGTGCCGGTGG
>CABUVC010000004.1 GCA_902494855.1 uncultured Collinsella sp. | reverse complement strand
GAGGCTCGGGCCCGCCGAGAAGGCCGACGGGGATGGGGCCGGATCGCTCCAACAGCCGCGATAGATTAACTCGAGGGCAAGAGAGCAGCCGGTCGTGTCAATTCCGGTCTAACAGAGCCTATTTTTATGGGTCCTTGTCTGATTCACGAGACAAGGGCCCCTTATTTTGGCGGTAAAATTGGGACCAGTAGCAGCTGATTCAAAATTAAGGTCAATAAATGAAACGACCCCGGTTGCATATCCTACAACCGGGGTCGTTCGATGTTTCACATGAAACGTTTTGGGGTGCGACTCCCCTATGCGTTTTTCTGAACTTTGAAGCGCTGCTTCAGTTGTCCGCAAGCGGCGTCAATATCGTTACCACGGGAGTTACGAATCGTGGTCTCGATGCCACGGGACTCAAGACGACGCTGAAGATCCTCAACCTTATGAATCGGCGACGGCTTGAGCGGGCTGCCCTCGATGTCGTTAAGCTGAATGAGGTTAACGTGGCACAGCGTTCCCTCGCAGAAGTCGCAGAGCGCCTGCATCTCGGGATTCGTATCGTTGACGCCTTCGATCATGGCATACTCATAGGTCGGGCGGCGGCCAGTCTTCTCGGTGTAGAGCTGAAGCGCTTCGTGAAGGCGAAGCAGCGTGTACTTCTTAACACCGGGCATGAGCTTATTGCGCGTCGACTGGATGGCGGAATGCAGGGAAACGGCAAGCGTGAATTGCTCGGGGATGTCGGCAAATTTGCGAATACCGGGAATAACGCCGCTGGTAGAGACGGTGAGGTGACGAGCGCCGATACCGATGCCGTCGGGGTCGTTGAGGATTCGCAGCGCCTTGAGAACCTCGTCGTAGTTGGCAAACGGCTCGCCCTGGCCCATAAAGACAACGCTCGTGGCGCGCTCACCAAAGTCGTTGGATACATGAAGTACCTGGTCGACGATCTCTTGAGCGGTCAGAGAACGCTTGAGGCCGTTGAGGCCGGTAGCGCAAAAGGCGCAGCCCATGCCACAGCCTGCCTGGGTGGACACGCAGACGGAAAGCTTGTTGCGACGGGGCATACCGACGGTCTCGACGGAAACGCCGTCGTGGTACTCGAGCAGATACTTGCGCGAGCCATCTTTGGAAACCTGCTTGGTGAGTTCAGTCGGCGTGTCAAAGGCAAAAGCCTCTTTAAGCTGCTCGCGGAAAGCCTTGGGAAGGTTGGTCATGTCATCAAACGAACAAACGTTCTTCTCAAAGACCCATTCGATGAGCTGCTTTGCGCGGAAGGCGGGCTGGCCAAGTTCGGCCACGAGCTCGCGAATATCGTTTTGGCTCAAGTCGCGAATGTCCTGAGATTTAGTCCTGGGATTCATGGAAGCCTTTCGATTTTGGGGAAACGTAGAGGGTATCGCTACAATATGGTATCAGCTGCAGAAATTATAGAGGAGGAGTCTGCCCATGCCGGGTAAAAGCCTAAAGAACATGCACGTAGCGGTCTTGGCGGGCGGTCATTCCGCTGAGCGCGAGATCTCGCTCAATTCGGGAAAGAACGTCGTGGTGGCACTGAAGGAAGCCGGCTACACCTCGGTGGAGCTGCTCGACACGGCCGCTGATGACTTTATGGTAACCATGGCGACCGGCGGCTTTGACGTGGCGTTTATCGCCATGCACGGTGCCGGCGGCGAGGATGGTGCCATGCAGGGCGCCATGGAGACCCTGGGTATCCCCTACACGGCCTCGGGCGTGCTTGCCAGCGCCTGCGGTGCCGACAAGGAGGTCTCTAAGCTCCTGTACGCCAAGGCGGGCATTCCCATTGCCCCCGGCCTTGCGCTCGAGGTGGGCGATGAAGTCGATATCGATCATATCGTCGAGGTTTGTGGCGAGCGCTGCTTTGTGAAGCCGGCCGTCAACGGTTCCAGCTATGGCATTTCCCTGGTCCATGAGCCCTCCGAGCTGCCCGCGGCAATCGCCAAGGCGTTTGAGTACGGCGACAAAGTGCTGGTCGAGAAGTGCATCGAGGGTACCGAGATCACCGTTGGCGTATACGGTGAAGATGACGTGCGCGCCCTGCCGATTGTCGAGATCCGTAAGCCCGAGGACTGCGAGTTCTACGATCTGGACGTGAAATATGTCGACCCTACGGACATCCATCGCATTCCGGCGCAGATTTCACCCGAGAACTATGCTCGTGCCCAGGAGCTTGCCTGTGCCGCTCACAAGGCCCTCGGTTGCCTGGGCATCTCGCGCAGCGATTTTATCGTGAGCGAGGACGGCCCCGTTATCCTCGAGACCAATTCCATTCCCGGCATGACCGATACGTCGCTGTATCCGGATGAGATCCGCCACACCGACGACATGACGTTCCCGCAGGTCTGTGACAGCCTGATCCGTATGGGTCTTCGTCGAGCGGGCATTGCATGCTAATCGAGGACGCGGTTTCGTCAGGAACGCCGCAGTTTGTCATCGACTCCTATGCCACGCTTGCCGAGCGCGCCAAAACGCAGTCCTTCGGCCTTATCGAGGAAGATGTGATCGTCCTCGATACCGAGACCACGGGTCTTTCGGTGCAGGACAATGAGCTGATCGAGATCTCGGCGGCCCGCCTTTCGGGCCGCGAGGTCGTCGACCGCTTCGATACCTTCGTGCATCCCAAGCAACTGATTCCCACCGAGATTACCGAGCTCACGAGCATTACAAATGCCGATGTGGCAGATGCCCCGTCGGCCGTTGAGGCCGTCGCCGCTCTCGCCGATTTTGTCGGTGGTTGCCCGGTGATCGCACATAACGCCACGTTCGATCGCTCGTTTATCGAGTCGGTCAAAGGCGGCGTCAACGTGAGCGATATTTGGATCGATTCGCTGGCGCTGTCGCGCATCGCGCTTCCGCGCCTGGCCTCGCACAAGCTGTCTTTTATGGCCGATCTGTTTGGCTGTGACTCGGTATCACACCGTGCCAATGCCGACGTCGACGCCCTGTGTGGCGTATGGCGTGTGTTGCTCGTGGCGCTCACCGACTTGCCCCAGGGCCTCATGGCGCGCCTAGCCGACATGCATCCGGATGTGCCTTGGTCCTATCGTCCTATCTTCTCATTCTTGGCGGGGCAGAACCCTGGTTCTATCTTCTCTCTCAGCGCCGCTCGTGCTGACGTTCTCAAGGCCGATCGCGCCGACGATCGGGTGGACGCCGACGAACTGCCGGTCCTCAAGATGCCGAGTCGTGAGGAGATTGAGGCAGACTATGCGCCGGGTGGCCTAGTCAATCGCATGTATCCCACTTACGAGCCGCGTGATGAGCAGATCGCGATGGCGCTCGAGGTCCGCGATGCGCTGGTCACGGGCACACATCGCGTAATTGAGGCGGGCACGGGCGTCGGCAAATCGATGGCCTATCTGGTGCCTTTTGCCGAGGCAGCACGCCGTAACAACATCACGGTTGGTATTGCGACCAAATCGAACAATCTTGCCGACCAGCTCATGTACCATGAGCTGCCAAAACTTGCCGAGCAACTGGACGGTGGCCTGTCATTTTGCGCTCTCAAGGGCTATGACCACTATCCGTGCCTGCGCAAGCTTGAGCGCATGAGCCGCAGCCAGGTCGAGATTACCACCAAGCGCGATCCGGCGGACACGCTCACGGCGGTCGCGGTCATTATGGCGTACGTCTGCCAATCAGCCGATGGCGACCTCGACTCGCTCGGCATTCGGTGGCGCAGCGTCAACCGCCCCGACTTTACGACGGCCTCGCGCGAGTGTGCTCGTCGCCTCTGCCCGTTTTTCCCTGATAAATGTTTGGTCCACGGCGCTCGCCGTCGTGCGGCGCATGCCGATGTGGTGGTCACCAACCATTCCCTGCTGTTCCGCAATGTCGCGGCCGAGGGCAGGATTTTACCTCCGATTCGTCATTGGGTAATCGACGAGGCCCATTCCATCGAGCGCGAGGCGCGCCGTCAGTGGGCGCGCGTGGTGTCGGCGGACGAATCACGCGTTCTGTTTGAGCGCCTGGGTGGCTCGAGCACCGGCGCGCTAAGCCAGGTTTCCCGTGATTTGGCAACCTCCGAGGGCTCTACGCTCTATCTGGGCCTTACTGCCAAGGCGACGTCGACGGTTGCGCGCGCGAGCATGGCAATCGCCGACGTGTTCGATGGCGTTCGCGAGCTCGGTCGCCGTGCCCGTGGGGGTTATGACAATGCCAATCTATGGATTGGCCCCGAGTTGCGCGAATCTGACGACTGGCATGATTTCTTGCAGTCGGCCTACACTGCCATCGACGCATTGGAACAGGCTGACAAGAGCGTCGACGCGCTGGTGCAAGCCGTCGCCGCCGACAAGCCCGAGGTTGTTGTCGACCTGGGTGATATTTCGCGCCGCCTGCACGAGCTGGCCGAGAACCTCAAACTCATCATTGATGGCACCGATGAACACTACGTGTATTCGCTGCAGGTCAATCGCAGACTGCGTGCCGGCGGAGAGTCAATGACCGCAGAGCGCATCGACATTGGCGAGGCCTTGGCAACCGAGTGGCTGCCCGAGGTTCACACGGCTATCTTTGCCTCGGCGACCATGACGGTGTCCAAAAGCTTTGAACACTTTAACCACGCGGTCGGCCTCGATCGCATCGGTGCCTCAACATCCTCATCGTTGCACTTGGACTCGAGCTACGACTTCGATTCGAACATGGCTGTAGTCGTTGCGGGCGATATCCCCGATCCGCGTGACCGCGAGAGCTATCTTACGGCGCTCGAGCGCGTGCTGGTCGACGCCCATCTTGCCATGGGCGGATCGGTGCTCACGCTGTTCACCAATCGGCGCGACATGGAAGACCTGTACGCCCGCGTTGAGCCCAAGATGGCCCGCGCGGGTCTGGAGCTCAACTGCCAGCAGCGCAACTCATCTCCTCGTCGCCTGCGCGACCGGTTTATCAATGAGCCGACCTCGTCGCTTTTTGCGCTTAAGGCCTTCTGGGAGGGATTCGACGCCAGCGGCGAGACGCTGCGCTGCGTCATCATTCCCAAGCTGCCGTTCTCGAGCCCCACGGACCCGCTCTCGTGCGAGCGCAACCTGCGCGAAGACCGCGCTTGGGCGCGCTATTCGCTGCCCGAGGCAGTGCTCGAGGTCAAGCAGGCGGCCGGCCGCCTTATCCGCTCGTCGACTGATTGCGGCGTGCTGATTCTGGCCGACCCGCGCCTGGTGACGAAGGGCTACGGAAAGAAGTTCTTAACGTCGCTGCCCACGAGTTCCTACCAGCGCATCGAATCGGCGCAGATCGGGCACTATCTGCAACTGTGGCGTGCACGCCACGAGCGGCGGCGCTAAAGCGGACAGACGAGGGTTTTTGCCATATCGCACAGACGCTTTGACAGGGCGGGGTCATCCAAGATGCGGATGGCTCCGCCCGCTGCGATTATCTGGCTCATTAGCCAACGCTCGGAGCCGTAATGCACGGTTACCGTTGCCATGTCTGTCCCGCTGCGCTCGATTAGGGTGATGCCGGCCCAGTCCAGATGCTCCGCCATATCGAATGGCATCAAGAGCTTTGCGCTACGCTGCGTCCGGGCAAGGGAATCGTGGAGGGATGCGACGTCCGGCGCGTGAGGCACGACGGAGTCTTCCGTCAAGATGAGGCCCTCGATTTTATCCATGCGATAGGTGCGCTGCTCATCGACTGCGATGTCCCAGGCAATCAGGTATGTTTGGTCGCCGTTTGCCGTAATGCGCAAGGGGTCGACCAGACGCTCGCGTGGCCGTGCATCGTCCATCGAACGATACGAGATGCGGCAGCGAACGCCGTCCTGAATGGCACAGCTCAGCTGCTGCCAGTGCGACCCGTGGTTGACGGTGTCAAAGACGCGCTGGTTATAGCCGAGCTCTTCGGGTAGAAGGGCATGTCGAATCCGAGCTGCCGTCTGTGGCTCGATTC
This sequence comes from uncultured Collinsella sp., assembly GCA_902494855.1. GTDB lineage: Bacteria > Actinomycetota > Coriobacteriia > Coriobacteriales > Coriobacteriaceae > Collinsella. The sequence continues at coordinate 22,111 of CABUVC010000004.1, read as the reverse complement.
CCAACGATTCAAGTTCATGGTTGAGCACAGCGCCCTCGGCGGCACTCAGGCGCAACGGTAGCACACGCCCGGCGTCACCGGTGAGGACCACACGCTCGCCGCGGCATTCGCAGATGATGCGCGCGCCCGATTCTCGGTCCGCGAGCGCCGAGACGATCTCGAGAATCTCGTCGAGCGACACTCCCGTGATGTCAAAGCGACTGCAAATCTCGGTTCGTGTCATGCCGCTCTCGCCGGCGGCGTAGAGGGCCTCCATGATGTCGATGGCACGCGAGAGTCTCTGCTCGCTGGTGAGTTTACGAGCGGGCATGCTCATGCACCGTCCTTTCGATGAGGTGGTTCCACGCCAGTTTGAGTGCATCGGGGGCAATGGGCCTCATGCCGTCCATGGCATGGGCCATGCAGAATGAGGCGGCGGCGTCAAAGTCGCGCACGTCAACGGTCCAGGTCCATCCTTCTTCGCTGCGTGCAAGATCGCCTCGCCCGCGCGTGAGACCGCTGACCATATCGGCTTGCGACTCGCGCGCGAACGAGAACGTTGCCGCAACGGGCGGTCGGTCGGCAAAATCGAACTCAAAGAACAGGTAATCGTTGAGATTGAAGTCTGCGGGAATGGAGTATGCCTTTGAGGGGCGCCAAGCACGGACGATGCGGTCGCAGCGGAACGTTCTGATGTTGTCGGTGGCATTGTCCAGGCCGCAGAAATACGCCGTGCCATCGTGTTCGAACATACCGTAGACGCAGACGGTGCGCTCTTTCTGCTCGCCGCGACCGTTCTGATACAAAAAGCGCAGTGCACAGCGCTCGGCAAAGGCGCTCCAAACCGCATCGACGGTGGGAGAACGGTGAATCGGCGCCTCGTCTGCGGCAGATATGCCGGTGAGATAGGCAATCTTGGACCGGATGTCGGCAAGCGGCGCGGCAAAGGCGGAGGAGCCGGCCGCAAGCGTCTGGTCGATGGCGTCCAGCAAGATGTCGGCATCGTCTGCGGTGATGAGACCACCTGCCGCAAACGTGTGCTCGCGGTCGATCGTCCACGAGCTTTCCTCGGTCTCTTGCGCGCCGGCGAGGCGAACCTCTTTGATTACGATGCCGCGTTCGAGTAGTTTGTCGCGATCGCGGCGGAACTTGCGCTTATCCGAGTCGATGTTGCCCGAGCCATACCCCAAATCGGAATCCAAGACGATTTGTTCGGTCGTCAACGGCTCGGGAGAACTGTTGAGTACAAAGAAAAGATTGAGGATGCGCTGGGCCGTTTTATCGAAACTGGGTTCCGGCGTTCCCTTTTTGTTAATAGCGGTCGTGTCGCTTGCCGTCATAGAGTCCTCGCATGGGAAGGTGGTTTGCTGCCATGATTTTAGTCCGATATGGAGATTAGGCTATATCCTTGTCCGCTCGGGGCGTTAAGATGGGCCGAATTCGGTCGTTTGCGCTCGCTCGGGGTATACTTTCGACTATATACGGTTCTAATGTGCATGCATTGGGCCTATTTGTCGGATTATGGATGTGGAGCGCACATGGCGAACACCCAGAACTATATCAACCACCTGCTGCAGAACACCGGCATCACGCCGGCATGCAGCGAAGAAGAGCGCTTGGCTGCCGAGGATATCGCTCAGATTTTCCGCAACCATGGCTTTGATCCCGAGGTGCAGGAGTTTAATGCTCCCGCGCCGAGCAGGCTGGCATTTGCTATCACCGGCATCCTTGCGTTTGTCGGCGCCCTGCTTATGGGTATCGGTGGCGGCATCGGCTTGGTCGGTACCCTGCTGGCCATCATCGGTGCCGTGCTCTATGTGCTCGAGCGTACCGGGCATCCCGTGATTTCGGGACTGGGAAAGACGGGCGTGAGCCAAAATGTCATCGCCTATCACAAGGCTTCTGGCCCGCTCGCGTCCCCGCGCAATCGCCCGGTGGTCGTTGTCGCACATTACGACTCCCCTCGCGCCGAGCTGCTTGCCCGCGAGCCCTATGCTTCGTACCGCGCGCTCATCGCTAAGTTGCTGCCCGTCGCCACGGTTGCCCCCGCTGCCGTCGCCGTCCTGCGCATCCTGCCGCTTCCCGGCGCGCTCAAGGTTCTGCTGTGGATCGTCGCGATTCTCGCCTCTCTCGTTGCGCTCGCCAACGCGGCAAACATCATCTCCAATCGCTACATCCTTCCCTATACGTCCGGCGCGGTGTGCAACAAATCTTCTGTCGCCGCCTTGCTTGGCGTTATGGACAATGTCGCCCCCTTCCAGGGCGAGAATGAGTTCCCCGACGATGTTCCGTTCGACACCTATTTTGGTGAGCAAAAACGTCGCGCCGAGGAGATGGCACGTGCGGCGGCGGAATATGTCGCGGCCCAGCAGCAAAACGACTATGGCAACACCATTGAGTACGAAGAGCCTACCTACGAGGAGGACGAGTTTGGCCAGCCGATCGCTTCCGATGATCAGCTCGAGTCCGAACAAGGCGAGGCTTTCGACGAGCAGATCGATGGCTTTGAGGGTGCATCTGCCGACGAGACGCTGATCGGCTCCATTGTGCCCGAGGCACAGGGCCAGGCTGTCCAAGTCGAAGAGCCTGCTGCCGAGGTTCCCGCTGCCGAGTCGGCGGAGGAGTCTGTTGTGGTCGAGCCCAGCGAGCCTGAGCCTAAGCTCTATCGCAATGCCGCCGGCAACATCCGCTTTGGTTCGGATGCCATCCGCGCACTCGGCATGCTTCCCGAGTCCTGTACGCTCGATTACGAGGAGGGCGAGGAGCCGACATTCGAGCCCGAGCCTGCCCCCATCGCGGATGCACCTGCACCCGCCGCTGTTGCGGACGACGGGTCCGCTGCGGCTTCTCCTGCCGTTGCGGAGTCCGAGGCTATGCCTGCAATCGATCCCGCAGCGGGACTGGACATTCTGGCACCCGCCGCGCCGGCGCAGGACGTCGCGGACGAGTCTGACGATGATTATGCCAAGCAGCCGCGACGCGTGTCTTACGAGAGTGATACCGATTTCTCGGCCGAGATTCCCGCGGCGACGCCCCATGCCGATATTGCATCCGCCTTCTCTTCGATTGGGGCCAGTGCTTCCAGCTTCTTTAAGGGTGCATTTGCAAAGGGCAAGAAATTCATCGACGACTTTGAGGAAAAGCGCGCCATCGCACGCGAGGCTGCCGAGCGGGAAGCTATCGCTCAGCAGCAGGCAGCCGAGGCGGAGCGTGAGCGTGCGGCACAGGAGTTCGAACAGAACGAGGCCATGCAGCCCGTGGCCGTCGATGCCGCCGAAGCTACGACGTCTTTTGAGTCCCAGCAACCGGCATCCGCGGATGTTGTCGAGGCGACGACGTCTTTCGAGCCCCAGCAGCCCGTTGATGGCACCATGTCGTTCGACGCCACGCAGTTCGATGCCACGATAACGTTTGAAAAGCAGGGAACCGCGATTGCCGAGCCCCTTGAGGCTTCCGATGAGCAGACCGCTGTGGCAAACGATGCCGAGGCCGCCGATGCGGCTGAAACCCCGGATGCTGCCGAAGACGAGACCGTCGAGGTCGGCACTGACGAAGAGCAGCACGTGGTGGTCGAGCAGGACGATTCGGCCGAGGTCGAGCAGGAGGAGGCCGCTGTGGTCTCCGAGGCTCCCAAGACCCCCGAGAAGGACGAGTCGAGACCTTACTCCACGCAGATTTTCACTATGCCGACTCCGGGTGGTTCCGGCTCCACGGTTGCCAACGTCGCCCCCACTCAGGACGAAACGGTCGATTCCCTCATGGCGCAGATCTCGTCTCAGGCCGCACCGCGCCCGCAGATGAATGTTCCCGATCCGGCGTCAGTTCCGGCGTCTACGCCCTCCTCGTCGCCGTTGGCTTCGGTTCCCGATCCGTCGCTGCCGTCGATGAAGCAGGCTAACGTTGCGTCCCGCACGTCACTGTTCGACCTTCCCGACCCCTCGGCTCAGGTCGATGACCCCTTCGCGACGGCGCAGGGTCCCGAGCCCACGCCGGCGCCCGTTGCACCTTCCATGCCCGTCGCGTCGGGCGCGCAGCCGCTCGAGACCATCTCGGCTCCCGCTTCGGCCGCGCCCAAGCCCCGCAAGCGCGGTCTGGGCGGTCTGTTTGGTCGTAAAAAGAAAAACGATCAGGACAGCATGAGTGACTGGCTGGGTGTCGAAGACGATTACGATGCTAAGAAGTCTGGCCGCGGTATCGGCTCGTGGGATAACTTCGAGGACGATAACGACGGCTGGAAGGGCGGCGCCACGTCTTCCAATGGTGCATCTGACGAGGACATGCTCTCGGCTGTCGCTTCTATGGGCGATGACGAACTGCTTGGTCACGATATCTGGTTTGTGGCGACGGGTGCCTCGGATTGTGATGGCGCCGGCATGAAGGCGTTCTTGGCCTCGCATCGCGATAAGCTCCGCGGCGTATTCTTCATCAATCTTGAATCCGTCGGCGCCGGTAGGCTTTCGGTAGTGACGGTCGAGGGCGAGCAGCAGCTGCTTAAGGGCGACCGCCGCATCATGAATCTGGTCAGCAAGGTCTGCAAGTCGTTCCATGTCGATTGTGGTGCGCTCGAGATGCCCTATGCCAAGACCGATGCCTATGCCGCACTCGAGGCGAGCCGTCGTGCCCTCACCATCGCCGGTGTGGACGGCACGCGCCTGGCTTGTGCTCGCACCGAGGACGACCTGCCCCACAACGTTAACCCGACGAACATTGCCACGGTATCCGAGGTCGTGACCGAGGTTATCCGCCGTTCGTAGGCGGAGCTCTAAGGAGTCAACGTGTTTTCGTTCATTAAACGTCATTGGCCTGTTTACTTGATTCTGACCCTTATTGCCGTCGCTTTGGGATTTGGGGCTGCCTACATCGTGGGTGTAAAGGGATCGACCCCCGCGTCCGCAATCAGCGAAGAGGTGGAGCAAGAGCAAAGTACGGGTGCCGACGGGATCCCCGAGTCCGAGCAGACACTCGTCGACGGCGGATCTTCATCTGCCGAGTAGATGTGGCGATTTAAATGATTGAAAGCGGGTGAGCCGGGAGACTGGCTCGCCCGCTTTTTATCGCGTTAGCGCTTCTTTGGGATCGACCTAAGGCGAGCGAACCATAGGGCTGCCGCACCCGAGGTCAGGAGCGCGGTGATGCAGGCGGCGATGGGAACTGACCCTGTTGCCGGTAGGTCCTGCGGTAGGGTGCAGCGCTGAACGACACGATCCTCGTCATGTGACTCAAGTTTATCGCCGCCGCCGTTGCGGCAAAGATCGACGCATGCGCTGTTGATGAGCGCAGTTTGGGGTGTATAAGCCGATGTTGTCTGCATGTGCACAACTGCGCCCCGGGCGTCTGTGCCAAGGGTTGCCTTGGCGTCATCGAGATCGTCATGTTCGTTTTTAAGGTCTTCGCGCTTCCAAGAATCTTCGTCGCACCTGGTTGAAAAGTCGGCGTCTACCGCACCGTACTCAAGGCGAATGCCCGTTACGACGGTATCGACGGGAAGGTCGAGCTCATTTACCTCAAGCTTGATTGATTCTGTGGTCGGGACATCGGTTTTCCAGAGTTGCCAGCCTTCGTAATCAACGAGACGACGGTCCTCGCCCAGGCCCTCTTTAACTTCGTCGGACTCAAGCCAGGGGTTTTCATGTCCATCGTCAAGTGTTGCGTTTGCCTGTTCGTCGATGCCTGACGAGCCCAGTGGCGTTGTGCGGTACCACACGTTGCACAGACCGTTGAGGTCGCCGATGGCAATAGGGGTTTCGATTGAGACGAGTCTTGCCGTACCGTCCTTGGCGCACTCAAGATCATCGGTAATCGTGAACTCATCAACCCAGGTGGTCGACTCGTTCCGCGCATCGACGGTGTAGGAGAAAAACCCTTCCGCATCGGCTTGTGTCGCGGCGCGGTTTTTGCCATCGCCGTTAGCCAAGAGGCCATCCCCGGTGGGCTGGGCAATTTCTTGACGCTTGTCGACCTGTCCCTTGATCTCGATCGGCGCGTCCTTCATTGCGAAAGATTGGACTTCTCCCGTAGCCTTCACTTCAAACGTTATCTCCTCGGCAAGGTCGTAGGTTCGCGGGGACATCATTTCGCGCAACGTGTAGGTGCCGGGCGCAAGATGTTCGATGCGGTGCGGCTTATCGGATGAGGTCCAGGAGTCTATTTCGGTTTCGTCTTGTCCATATAGGGTGAGCTGAGCGCCCTCCACCTCTTGTTTTCCGGTTAGGTCGACTTTTGAGATATCGATCTTGGTGAAATCGTCGGATACTCCGAGATGGGCTTCGATGACGGACGTTGTCTGGTCGGCATATGACAGCTCGACCGTATGGGGACTTTGGTCTAGGAGATATCCTTCGGGCGCTTGGGTCTCAACGACTTCGTAGCATGCGGCTCCACATCCCAGCGAAAGATGGCTCGCACGGGCGGACCCTTGCTCGTCAGTCGTTACCGTGGCGACAGTTTCGCCGGCCAGGGCAACGATGCTGCCGTCGGGGCGAACAATATCGCCTGCAGCCCGGATGTCAAACACGGCCCCCATGAGGTTGTGCCCATCGGTAGCGTCGGACTTTACGATTTCGATGCTTCCGGTTGCCGCGTCGTCGAAGTATGAGGCAATCGCAACGGGCGTTAGATGTCTGTCGGCGGGGATTGTTATCGCGAGGTCCTCTCCGACAAGATATGGCTTCTTTGCCGAGACCTCTCGCACGTAGTAGGTGCCCGGGTTAAGAGACTCGGGCAGCGTGACGGTACCAGTTGTGTCGGTCGTAAAGGCGTTCAGGACATTGTGGGTCGGATACCAGCACGTTTGTGAGATGGGCTCGTGGTTGCTGTCGAGCAACTGGAAGCTAAAACCTGCAAGGGGAACTGCGGCACCGGTCTGAGCGTCGCGCTTAACAATCTGGAGATGCGTCGACAGGGCATGGTTGTCCACGATGTACTGAAGCTCGGCACCGTCGGCAATCTGTTCAGCCGAGACGGCCCATTCTCCTGCCTGTTTAAAGCCTTCGGGGACGGATTCTGGGACCTCCCGAACTGTGTAGCCGGCACGGTCATAGGGGATGGCTCCGTGGACGCCGTCGGGCCGCTTGCCCGCGCCGAACCATGCTTCGGGCTGGTCTTTGGTGGAGGCAAAACCATAGATATTTGTGGTTAACGTTCCAACAACCTGTTGTGAGCTATTGCTGATGACTTCGAAGACAACGCCTTCAGCGGGCTGTTCCAAGCCAGACTGATCGCTGTTGCCATGATCTTTAAATTTGGAAATCTCAAGGTCAAATGCAATCGGAATATCTGAAATGCGCGATTCGAGCTCGACGACGCCCGAATCGCCCAACTGGTCGGCTCCAACGGTGTAGGTCCAGCTGTCGCTGGGTGGCAGGTAGCCCTCGGGGGCCTTCGACTCATAGATGGTGAAGGTTCCAAGGGGAACGTTATCAAGGGTTGCTCGACCGGTTTCGTCGGTCGTGAGGGTTTGCGTCCATCCGGGGGTGGATTGAGAGACGCAGGTAAACTCGGCGCCGGCGAGCGAGGCCCCCGCTTGGGCTCCGGCACCCGTTGCGGCGTCAAGCTTTATTATGCGTAGCGTGATGGTGCCTGGCTGCTCATCGATTGTGACATGGCCACCACCGCCCTCCGTGGTAAAGGGGATCCGGTCACGTCGAGGGATATAGCCTGCCGGTGCCTTTGTCTCTACCAGGTAGTATGCCGTGTTGGGCAAAAGTGTTGCCTGTGCTCGGCCGTTGCCGTCCATTTTGAGCGTGCCGACGCGTGCGTCACTCATGCTCTCGAAGATATCGAATGTTGCCCCGTCAAACTGATAGATGTCGTTTCCGCTGGTGATGACGGTGTTCGCGGACTGCTTTTGGAAAGAAACGGAGACCGCTGGCAGTACGTAGAGCATGTCTTGACGTTTGCTGCCGCCCGATATGGGTCCCAAATAGCGCCGTGCGCGGTGCGGAGCGGCTTTGATGCCTCCCGATTTTGCATTGTCGTGAAGCCACCGTGCGGCAGCCACGACCTCATTGTCGGCGGTAAAATGCCCACTTTTTGTCTTGCCTTGAGCTGTTGTGTAGGAGTAAGTGCCGTCGACATGGGTGGTGCCGTTGAGCATCCATACGGCAAGTTGGGTGGCGGCGCGGGCGCGATCGGGCGACAGGCTGTAACCGCCAAACGACGTGGCAGAAGGATATCCGTGACAAACGATCGCCGCGAACTCGTCGTCGAGCCATACCCAGCCCTGATCAAAGTTGAGCCATGGGCCACCCGGCTTGGTGGGACCGGGACGTTCCTGGTTCATGCAGTACGCGATTGAGGCGTCTTGAGCCTCGTACTTACCGATGAGGAAGGGCCCGCAATCGTCGCTAATGGTGCGAAAGCTGAGCTGATCGTAGCCGTCGATGGCAAGTGCGGATCCCGGCGCCAAGCAGCTGATGAGTAGGAAGAGGAGCAGGAGCAGCGGGCCTGTTGCGATTGCGCTGTGGACAGAGTGCGTGGGTGCGTTGGACATGGCTGCTCCTTATCCCTCGTGCGCCGCACGGGGAGGCTGCGGCGCTTGGGACGAGGCTACCCCCGAGGTTCATGCGGGTAAGTACCGGAAGCTGACCAAAAGCTTGCCCGATTTCCGACAAATTGGGTTCATATGGAACAATCAAATAAAACCGCAGGTAAAAGATGGTAAAATAAGGACACTAGAGGTCCCTGTCTCCACAATTGGACTGTTTTCCAGACGATTCTCCACAGCTAAAACAAGCATCGATACCCTTGTATCGAACAAGACAACCGCGTTATACTAGCCAACACACAAGCGGGCATCGCCAAGTGGTAAGGCATCAGCTTCCCAAGCTGACACTCGCGGGTTCGAGTCCCGTTGCCCGCTCCAGTAAAAAGCACAAGCACGACACCGTTCCGGTGCCGTGCTTTTTTCAATAAAGTGCCGGGACTCGAACCCGACAGGGTGCGAGCGTTAAATAAACGCGAAGCGCTTATAGCGAGCAGGCAAGGTCGCCGATAGGCGACCGCAGCCGGTGCGGATTTGCGAAGCAAATACGCGGACGTCCCGTTGCCCGCTCCAATCTCAAAATGTTAGGTTGATGCCCGTAGCTCATACGGGCACCTGCGCACGGTACAATAGTCGAGTTACGACCAACGTGCCAATAACCAAAAAGGAGCCGCTATGATCGATCGCTATACCCGCCCGGAGATGGGACACATCTTCTCCCTCGAGAACAAGTACGCCATTTGGCAGGAGATCGAGGTCCTGGCCTGCGAGGCCCAGGCGGAGCTCGGCAAGATCGGTATTTCTAAAGACGAGGCCCAGTGGATCCGCGACCACGCCAACTTTGAGAAGGCAAAGGTCGACGAGATCGAGGAGGTCACGCGCCACGACGTCATCGCCTTCTTGACCAACATGAAGGAGTATATCGACGCCGACGTTCCCGAGGGTGAGCCCAAGCCCAGCCGCTGGGTTCACTACGGCATGACCAGCTCCGACCTGGGCGATACGGCTCTGTGCTATCAGCTCACCCAGGCCTGCGACCTGATCATCGAGGACGTCAAGAAGCTCGGCGAGATCTGCAAGCGTCGCGCCTTCGAGGAGCGTAATACGCTCTGCGCCGGCCGTACTCATGGCATCCATGCCGAGCCGATGACCTTCGGTATGAAGTTTGGCTCTTGGGCCTGGGAGCTCAAGCGCGATCTGGATCGTCTTGAGGACGCCCGTAAGAACGTTGCTTTCGGTGCCATCTCGGGCGCTGTCGGTACGTACAGCTCCATCGAGCCGTTCGTGGAGGAGTATGTCTGCGAGCACCTGGGTCTGGTTCACGATCCGCTGTCCACGCAGGTCATCAGCCGCGACCACCACGCCTACCTCGCCGGTGTGCTCGCTACCACGGCAGCCACCTGTGAGCGCATCGCAACCGAGGTTCGCAACCTGCAGAAGACCGATACGCTCGAGGCCGAGGAGCCGTTCCGCAAGGGACAAAAGGGCAGCTCCGCCATGCCGCACAAGCGCAACCCCATCACCATGGAGAAGGTCTGCGGGCTGTCGCGCGTCGTGAAGTCCAACGCTCAGGTCGCTTTTGACAACGTTGCCCTGTGGCACGAGCGCGACATTTCGCACTCCTCTGCCGAGCGCGTCGCCCAGGCCGATAGCTTTATCGCCCTTGACCACATGTTCCAGTGCCTCATTCGCGTTATCGATGGCCTGCAGCTGTATCCGGCGCGCATGATGGCCAATCTCAACAAGACCCGCGGCCTCATCTTCTCTTCCAAGGTGCTGTTGGCTCTCGTCGACACAGGTATTACCCGCGAGGACGCTTACGCCATCGTGCAGGAGAACGCTATGGCAACCTGGCACGAGGTGCAGGATTGCGTCTCCGGTCCCACCTTTAAGGAGCGCCTCGAGGCGGATCCGCGCTGCACCGTCAGCCAGGAGAAGCTCGACGAGATCTTCGATCCGTGGGACTTCCTCACTCGTATCGATACGGTCTTCGACCGTCTGGAGCAGCTGAACTTCGAGTAGGGTTGCCCCAATTCGACCGCTTGCGGATGCAATTCAGCCTTTGGCGCCTTGCCCGTCTTGGGTGAGGCGCTTTTTTCGTTGCTGCGGCAGCCCCCGGTAATAAAATGAATCTCTACTGCTATTTCGATGAAAAGAGGCGCGTGCCTAGACGTATCAAACGAGCCGCCATCGTCTCGTTCGTGTTTATAGTTCTTGTTGCTGCTTGTATGGCCGTCCTGACGTATACCGATCGAAATAGTTCTTCCTCGCCGAGTACGGCTGACGAGGATCTCCCTGTGCTCAAAATTGGCGTTACGGATAACGACCCCTATGTGTATGTCGATACCACGGGCGATTACGCCGGTATCGATATCGATATCGCCCGCGAGGCGTGTGAGCGTGCGGGGCTCAAGCCACAGTTTGTCGATATTGACTGGAACGATCGCGACCGGCTGCTCAAAAATGGTGATATCGATTGCCTATGGTGCGATTATTCGCCCTGTTATCGCGAGGATAAGTATTACTGGACTGAGCCGTATCTAACCGTGACGGTCTCGGTTGCCGCCAAGAAAGCGAGTGGCATCAAGTCCTTGGCACATCTCGATGGAAGTAGGACCATTGCGGTGATTGCGGGCTCGGTGAGTGAACGTCGATTGCTTGCGGGGGATCTGGGGATCTCGTCGGACGTTCAAATCAAATCATATGGCTCTGCCGAACTCTGCAAAGCCGCTCTGGCCAAAGGGTATGTTGACTGTTGGATGGCGGACGTTCAATCGTTTGACCAACTCATCGCCCAGTATCCCGGCCTTTACCGTGTGTTTGCTGACAACGTTATGACGGTTGACCTGGGCGTCGCGTTTGAGAACGGCTATGAAGGACCGGTCGTAAAGGATCTCAATACTGCGCTGTTCGACATGGACCGAGATGGCACGATTGACCGTATCGTGGGCAATTACAAGGCGGGAGCGACGACGAGTGAGCAAGGGGCGATCCATGACAAATGATGAGCGCTTCTTGCACAAAAAGAACCTGGTCGTCATAGTCGTCAGCGTTGTTACCAGCATTGTTTTGCTGAATCTGCTGTTTACGGTTGGCACGCATCGCTGCCTCGATAAAACGCTTGGATTCGGTCAAGAGACCATGGTGTTTTTGGAAAATGCCTGCGAAAAATATGACCGCTACGAACAGGGAAGAAAAACCGAGGCGACGCACGATTTGGATGCCGCGGTCGAATCGTTTGCGACGTTCCTGCCCCCTGATCGCGTTGAGGTTAACGACGATCTTATCGAGCAATATGTCCATGCCGAGAACCTTTCGGGGCTGATGGTCATGGACTCCGACGGTCATATGACCGCCCACTACGACATCGATGGCCGCGATCCGCTCATGCTATGGCGAGAAGAACTGGCTTGCTCGTCGGTCGCATCGATGTATCAAGGTTCCAAAGTGTCCTACTCAACTGTCGTTGAACGCCGCGATGTCGTTTTTGCCGTCTGTGCTGCCCCGTATGGCGACGGCGTTGCCCTGGCATACCGCTCATTCGTCCCCGATACGGCGGATGACTATTCGTATGCCATAGCCGACGTGCTTGCAAACAACACCTTCCACCAGGGCCCCACGGTGCTTGTTATGGAGGATGTGGAGATCGTCTCCTCTAATGATCCCGATGTCGACGTGTCGCTCGCTCGGCTCCTTACCGGATCTGGAATCGAGTGGAAAGACGAAGGCCTGACGCGTATCGAGTATCGCGGAGGCAAATGGTACGCCGTGCGTGCGGCATACAAGGACTATCGCCTGTTTGCGCTGTATCCCAAAGCGGAGGTCATGTCCGGCAGAGTTTCGTTTGTCGCCGCCGGTGTGTTGGTTTGTCTGGCGTTTTGGGTCGTGGTGCTGTTGGCGCGAAATATCGTTGACCATCGCAATCTGGCCGAAAAGGATAAGCAACTTAGCATTATCAATGCCATTAGCGCCATCTACGACTCGACCTTCCTTTTGCATCTCGACACCCTCAAGATCGAGGGAATCAACATGTCGCCGGCGATAGCGAAAATATTTGCCGAGCACAGCGAGGCATATGACTTTATGGACACGGTCTGCCGAGATATCGTGAGCCCCGAAAGCCGCGAGGCGGTTATGGCGCTTGTAGATATAAGTACGCTTCGTGAACGTATGGAGGGCGTGCCGTACTTGGCTGCCGAGGTGCGAGATTGTCGGGGTACTTGGTATTCGCTGCAAGTTGTCCCCCAGCATCGCGATGAGCAAGGCCGGCTGGAATCGGTCGTCGTCGCGACGCACAACATATCGATGGTCAAGCATGCCGAGGAGCTGTCCTACCAAGATAAACTGACAGGGCTTCGCAACCGCAACTATCTTGAGTCGCGCGGAGATAGCCTGGTGAACGAGGGCTTGCCAGTGAGTGTGATTATGTTGGACTGCAATTATCTCAAGCGGACCAACGACGTCCGTGGCCATGAGATGGGAGACGAGCTGCTGCGACGGACCGCGTCCGTGTTGCGGCGGGTGGCTGGTGGGGATTGCCTGCCGATGCGTCTCGGCGGCGACGAGTTTTTACTGGTTTGCCCCCATACTGACGGCGAGTCTGCGCACGGGCTGGAACAAGATATTCGTCTCGGCCTCGCTGCGGTGAGCGATGAAGTCCTAACGGTCAGCGCGTCGATTGGCGTGGCGACCGTCGAGACGGCTGGAAATACGCTGGCCGATGTATATCGCATTGCCGACCACAACATGTATCAAGAGAAACGTGAAGTTCACGCTCAGGACGCGAATCACTAGTATTGCTGTCGCCGGTTTGTGCATCGTAGGATGTTGAATCGATGCCCGCGACCATAAATCGGCGCGGGCGGGGATAATAGACTCCTGAAATTTCTTTCCGAGAGGGGATCGCAATGATTAGTTTTGACTACAAGCCGCAGGGCGTGTGCGCTCGCAATATTCACCTCAATCTCTCTGATGACGGCAACAAGGTGATGGGCGTTGAGTTTACCGGCGGCTGCGACGGCAATCTCAAGGCTATCTCCAAACTGGTCGAGGGCGCTCCTGCCGATCGCGTAATCGAGGTTCTCGCCGGTAATACCTGCGGTATGAAAAAGACCTCCTGCGCCGACCAGCTTACACGCGCTATCGAGGCCGCTCGCGCCGAGATCGCCTAATGGGTATCGCCGATCACATCAAGAACGGAATATCGCGTCGCGGCTTTGTACTCGGTGGGGCTGCCGCGGGCGCTGCCACGGTGCTTGCCGGATGCTCGAAAAAAACGGGCACCAGCGATGATGCCGCCGGTGAGCCGCAGGTTATCAAGGACGATTCCAAAATCATCTCGATTACGGATGAGTACGAGGCAGTCGACATCGATCTTGAGCCGGCGGCGTCGTGGACGCTGCCGCTGGGTACGCTGCTGTACTACTGCGACGGCGATTACGCCGCGGCGATGATGGCGCCCGCATCGGCACTGCACGCCAACACACTCGGTGTGCTCAACCTGGGCGATGGCTCGCTTACCACATTAATCGAAGATCCTGTCGAGGGCACGGGATATGCATTCTACGATGTCCGTGCCGGCGACGGCGTATTCGCGTGGGTTGAGATGAACTTTGCCAATTCATCGTGGAAGCTCTACGCTCAAAATCTGTCGGGCGCTTCGCTCTCTGGCGATGTGGCTGAGCTCGATCGAGGTGGCAAGGACTATGATCCGCCACTGTTTACGGCGTTCGGGTCATCGGTTATCTGGTATAAAATGCCTTCGGCAGGCGGCAATAAAACGAGTAGTGATTCGTTTTGCTATCGTCGCTCGCTTGATGAATCCAAGGCCGAGGTAATTTGGAAATCGACGGGCCGCTTTGCATCGGCCCCGCGCGCGAGCGACGGCATTTTGACCATCTCGCCTCGTGTCCGCAACGACGAGGGCGTCTACTACGGCATAACGGCAATCGATCTGACCGACGGCAACAACACCAAGCGTGCCCAGCTGGTCCTTCCCTCGTCAGTCTCGCCTTTCGAGGCCGTATATATGGGCGATACCTTCGTGTTTTCTATCGAGGCGACCTATAGCGGTGTGGGCAGCCTGGGCAACATGGGCACGTATATCGGTAATGAGGGAGGGCCGTACCTCTTTCTGTCACGCGAGCCGCTCGCATGTGCGGCTGGCAAGAAGAATAAATACCTTGTTAAGGTACAGGCGTCGCATTTCCTGATCGACACCTCTGCCAAGACCTATGGCTCACTGCTGTCGCCCGACCGCGCTTTGGAGTATGGCGATTATCCAGCTACGGCGGGAAAATCGGACTCATTCCTTACGTACGCCACGGTGCGCAACAGCCAGGGTATACCAGAGACGGTCACTGCACGCCTATTCTCTCTTTAAGCTTAGAGGGGTTAAAAAGGCGCCAACAGGGGAATAAGCGCGTTGTAATTGTGAGTACCGCCCGCCGAGCTGCCGCGTCATAGCGGCATCCGGCGGGCTCAGGTGCGTTAAAATGGGCTTGTTCTTAGCTAATTGAGACAGGGGGGCCGTGTTATGGCTTCAGATGCAAAAAAGATTCTGCTGGTCGAGGATGAGAAGGCAATCCGTGACGCCGTCGCTGCCTATCTCGAGCGCGAAGGCTACTGGGTTGTGGGCGTCGGCGACGGCCAGTCCGCGATCGAGGAGTTCGAGAAGCATCAGTTCGACCTGGTCGTGCTCGACCTTATGCTCCCCAAGATTCCCGGCGAGCGCGTTTGCCGCACCATTCGCGATACCTCGGATGTCCCCATCATCATGCTGACGGCTAAGGGCGAGATCGAGGACCGTATTATCGGTCTTGAGCTCGGCGCCGACGACTATCTGATTAAGCCGTTCTCGCCGCGCGAGCTCGTCGCCCGCGTTCGCGCTCTGTTCCGCCGTGCCCATCAGGCCGACGAGCCCGCCGTCGAGGTGCTCGACTTCGGCGATCTGGTCATCGATATCTCGGGCCACAAGATCTTGGTCGAGGGCAAGGAAGTCGATCTGACGGCTTCCGAGTTCAAGCTGCTCACCACGCTTGCCCGCCATCCCGGCCGTGTGTATAACCGCATGGAGCTGGTCGAGAAAGTGCTCGGGTATGACTTTGAGGGCTATGAGCGCACCATCGATAGCCACGTGAAGAATCTTCGCGCCAAGCTGGGCGATGATCCCAAGAAGCCCAAGTGGCTCTACACCGTCCATGGTGTCGGCTATCGCTTCGAGGCTCCGGCCAAGACCGATAAGTCGGACGAGAAATAGGGAAATCACATATGACACCTGCGCGCTTTGAAATCGGACAAAAGCACAAGCAGGAGAGCGAGGCGGGTTCCAAGGCTAGTTGGAACACGCCTCGTTCCGATTCACGGCCAACGATGAGCTATCCCTCGCGCATGGCACTTGCTTTTGCCCTGACATCGCTCATGACGGTATTGGTGCTGGTGGGCGTTGTCTCTGTTGTGTGGGGTACGGTCTTTTCGGATTACACGCGCTCCAATAT
Organism: uncultured Collinsella sp.; assembly: GCA_902494855.1. Lineage (GTDB taxonomy): Bacteria > Actinomycetota > Coriobacteriia > Coriobacteriales > Coriobacteriaceae > Collinsella. The sequence goes on along the minus strand of CABUVC010000004.1, from coordinate 6,154 downwards.
CGTCGAAATCGCAAATTCCGCTGCCGAGAAGTTGGCAACCTCATATGAGGAAAACGGCTCTTGGACCGCGGGAGAACTGCGCACGGTTGCAACGTCGAGTTTGGTTTCCGACGATCTGGGTATGCAGGTCGTCAATAAAAAGGGCGTGATCGTTTATGACGATTCCTGGCCCTCGGCAAGCGCGACCGCCGATGTACGCGAGAGCGAATCGCCGTCGAGCAGCTCGAGCGGTAAAAAGGCCTCGCATAGCCCGGTCTCGTCAGCGCCCACCGACTCCGATAGCGTTGCCAACGTCGAAATCGTTACGTCCTCTGGCGAACATGCCGGACAGGTAAAGCTATGGGCCATCGGCTCCGACGCCCTGCTCACCAAGGCAGATTCAGCGTTTAGGGAGAAGACCTTTAACGCCATGGCCCTTGCCGCGGTTGTTGCGGTCTGCATCTCGGTTGTTATCGGATCGTTCGTGTCGCGCATGCTCACCAAGCCGATTCATCGTATTACCAGCACCGCCAAGCAGATTCGCGACGGCGATTTGTCCGCTCGTACGGGCTTGCGCGGCGATGACGAAATCGATCAGCTGGGAGAGACCTTCGACGAGATGGCCACCTCGCTCGAGAAAGATATGAAGCACGAGAAGCGCCTGACCTCTGATGTTGCCCACGAGCTGCGCACGCCGCTCATGGCCATGCTTGCAACGGTCGAGGCCATGCAAGACGGTGTGTATCCCACCGACGACGAACACCTGGAGACGGTCGCTTCCGAGACGCGTCGCCTGGCTCGTCTGGTGCAGCAGATGCTCGACCTGTCGCGCATGGAAAACAGCACGGCTCCGCTCAATCTAGAACCGGTGGACATGGTTCCGTTCGTACGATCGATTGTGAACGGCCAGGAGCGTCTGTTTGCCGACCGTGACCTTCGTCTTCGCTTTGCAGATGAAACCCAGGGGCACGACGATGTCGTCGAAGCCGATCCCGACATGATCACGCAATGCGTCACCAACCTCATGAGCAACGCCATGCGCTACACCCCCGAGGGCGGTTGGGTTGTGGTGTCGGTGCTCAGTGACCGCAAACATGTCAGTATTGCCGTTTCGGATACAGGTATCGGTATTGCCAAGGACGATCTGTCGCGCATCTTCGGGCGGTTTTGGCGCGCCGATGCCAGCCGCGCCCGCGAAGCTGGCGGCCTGGGCGTTGGCCTCGCCGTGACCAAGCAGATCGTCGAGCGTCACCATGGCTACATATCCGTGGAGTCGGAGCTTGGAAAGGGTACGACTTTTACAATTCATCTGCCCCGCGAGCACACGGCAGACGCGGCATCTACTACAATGGAGCACTAGCTTTTCGCTATTCGGTGAAGGAGGGGCCGCGTCCCTGCCGCTCCGAGTTTGCGAAAACATGCGGGAAAGAACCCGCATTTCTGTCGTATTTAGGTAAGGAGTGACTCACGTGACAACGATGGAGCGTCGTCCGGATTCCCGTGGCAAGGTTCGTGATATTTACGATGCCGGTGAAAACCTGCTGATGGTCGCCACCGACCGCATTTCTGCGTTCGACTTCATTCTTCCCGACGAGATTCCGTTTAAGGGAGAGGTGCTCAATCGCATCTCGGCATTCTGGTTCGATAAGTTTGCCGACATCGTCCCCAACCATCTCGTTTCCATCGACCCGGCGGATTTCCCCGAGGAGTTTGCTGAGTATCGTGACTACCTCGCTGGCCGCGCCATGCTGGTTAAGAAGGCCCAGACGATTCCTATCGAGTGCATCGTCCGCGGCTATCTGACCGGTTCGGGCAAGAAGACCTACGACGAGAACGGCACCGTCTGCGGCATCCAGCTGCCTGAGGGCCTGACCGAGGCTTCCAAGCTTCCCGAGCCGCTGTTCACGCCGTCCACGAAGGCCGAGATCGGTGACCACGACGAGAACATCTCGTTCGAGCGTTGCTGCGAGATCGTGGGCGAGGACATCGCCACGCAGATTCGTGACCTTTCCCTCAAGATCTACAAGGCCGCTGCCGAGTACGCCGCGACCCGTGGCATCATCATCGCCGACACTAAGTTCGAGTTTGGTGTTATTGATGGCAAGGTCACGCTGATCGACGAGTGCCTCACGCCCGACTCCAGCCGTTTCTGGCCTGCTGCCAGCTACGAGGAGGGCAAGATCCAGCCTAGCTACGACAAGCAATTCGTCCGCAATTGGCTCAAGGCCAACTGGGATATGACGGGGGAGACCCCGCACCTGCCCGCCGAGGTCATCGATGGCACGTCCGAGCGCTATCGCGAGGCCTTCCAGATCATCACGGGCTCCCAGTTCACAAGCATGAAGGAGAACGCATAAGTGAGTACCCGTAGCGCCACGAACAAGCGCACGCAATCCCACGAAGTTACCGGGGTTGCGCGCAAGTCTGCCGCATCTGCTAAGCCCGCCCGCCAAGCAGCGGGCTCCGTTCGCGTCGTGCCGGCTTCGTCTAAGGCACGCCGCAAAGAGCTCGAGAAGGGCGAGAACCTCGAGGGCCTCTCTAAAGAGGAGAAGCGCGCCCGCAAGGCTAAGCAGCGCGCCAAGGAGGACCGCATCTATACGGTGTCGAATATCCTCCTCAAGCAGGACGAGGACTACACCAAGCGCCGTCGCATCTGGTGGATTGTGCTCGCCATTGGCATGGTGCTCGTCGTGGCAATTTGGGCCTCGCTGTACTTCGCTCCCGCTGGCATGGTGTCCAGCCCTGTCCAGATGGTCGGCATCGTTTTGTCCTATGTCATCATCCTAGGTGACTTTATCTACGACTTCGCTCGCATTCGTCCCTTGCGCAACATGTACCGCGCGCAGGCCGAGGGCATGTCCGAGAACAAGCTCAACGCTCTTATCGAGCGCGCAGCTGCCGAGGAGGACAAGAAGGACTCCAAGAAGAAGTAGCGTTTGCATACATACTTATCGCTAAGATATAAGGCGCGTCGTTTTTGCGGCGCGCCTTTTTACTGTTCTATAGATAGATGGAGTGGCACATGATTCGAGCTGCCCTGACGGTCGAAGAAGCTCTGGAGGGCATGAAGGCCCTGGAGCCCAAGATTAAAAACTATGCGCGCCTGGTTGTCCGCAAGGGCGTAAACGTCAAGCCCGGCCAGGAGGTTGTCGTTCAGTCTCCGGTCGAGTGCGCGCCCTTTGCCCGCGTGGTGGTTGCGGAGGCTTATGCCGCCGGCGCTGGCCACGTGACGGTCATTTGGGCCGATGATGCCGTGACGAGGCTCACGTACGAGCATGTCGAGAAAAGCTATTTTGAGCAGACGCCCGAGTGGAAGCGCATGCAGCTGGATTCCCTGGCCCAGGACGGTGCCTGCTTTATCTTTATTGAGGGTGCGGATCCTGCGGCACTCAAGGGTATCGATCCCGCCAAGCCCGCTGCAGCTTCTAAGGCAAGGAACACGCAGTGCAAAGTTTTCCGTCGTGGACTCGACTACAACATTAACCCATGGTGTATCGCCGGCGCTCCGGTTGCCGCTTGGGCTCGCGAGGTGTTTCCGGGGGATGCGGATGAGGTTGCAATCTACAAGCTGTGGAATGCGATCCTGCACACGGCGCGCGCTGACGGGCAAGATCCCGAGAGCGATTGGGAGCTCCACAGTGCGGCGTTCGAAAAGAACCTGCGTTTCCTGAATGACAATCAGTTTGACTGTCTGCACTATACGGCGTCCAACGGAACCGACCTGACGATTGGCATGACAAAAGGGCATGAGTGGGCTGGCGGCAAGGGCGAGACGCCCGATGGCCATCTGTTCTTTCCGAACATTCCGACCGAGGAAGTCTTTACCTCGCCCGACCGCATGCGCGCCGACGGCATCGTCTATTCGGCCATGCCGCTGATCCATCATGGCAACAAGGTCGACGATTTTTGGATTAAGTTCGAGGCCGGTCGTGTGGTCGACTACGATGCGCGCGTGGGCAAGGCGACGCTCGCTAGCATTATCGAGACCGATGAGGGCGCTGCCCATCTGGGCGAGGTTGCGCTCATTTCCAAGAACACGCCGATTCGCGAAAGCGGCATCCTGTTCTATGACACGCTCTATGACGAGAACGCTAGTTGCCATCTTGCGCTGGGCGTCGGTTTCCCCGAGTGCATCGAGGGCGGATACGACATGTCTAAAGAGGAGCTCCTGGAGCATGGCGTGAACGTTTCGAGCACTCACGTTGACTTTATGGTCGGTACCGACGATGTCGATATTACGGGCGTTACGTCTGATGGACGTGAAGTTGTGATTTTCCAGAACGGCCAATGGAGTTGGGAATAGTCCCAGACCGTGGTACAATGCCACCCGCGGGCCGTTAGCTCAGCTGGCAGAGCAGGGGACTTTTAATCCCAAGGTCCAGGGTTCGAACCCCTGACGGCCCACCATAGAAAAGAAAGCGATCGACTCCGGTTGGTCGCTTTTTTATTGCCGCGACACGGGTTCGAACCCGTCGGGGCGCGGAGCGCCGCAGCGGCCGCCTGCGAAGCAGGCTGAACCCCTGACGGCCCACCCAAAGAAAGGAAAAAGAAATGAAAACAGATAGATACGGAATTAGCGGCAGCACATTAAAGATAATAGCGGCCATCTCGATGGTTCTCGATCATGTAAGCAGGATCGTCCTGACCAATGGAATCATGACTCACGCATCGTACAATCAGATATCAGACGAACAGTGGGCGATTCTAAGCGAGGCTTCGGATGTGCTTCATGTTCTTGGCAGAATTGCATTTCCCTTATTTTGCTTTTTGATAGTTGAGGGATTTTTGCATACTCATGACATAAAGAAGTACCTGCGAAATATGCTTGTCTTCGCAATCATTGCGGAGCCCATATACGATTTCGTTCAAACCGGGCAGCTATTTGACCTTCGGCAACAGAATGTTATGTATGAGCTCCTGCTTTCCTTGGTCTTTTTGATTATTCTGGAAAAGATACAAAGTCTTTCAAAATGGAAGAGGCACATTGCAGAAATTGCTCTGATTGTTTTGACAGCACTGGCAGCTGAATACACTAAGCTGGATGGCGGTGCGTATGGCATTCTGCTTGTGGCTGCATTCTATTTATTCCACGACAGCAAAGCAAAGATGTTCTTTGCTGCAGTATGTGCAGTGCTCTTTTCGTCATGCCATATAATTGGCGGCGGATTTGAGTTCACTACAGCTAATATTTTTAATCCTGATGTTGCTGCCGCGGTCGTTTCGTTGCTGCTTATCAATCTTTATAATGGCAAGCGAGGGCTGAAGCTCAAATATTTCTTCTACATTTTCTATCCGGCACATCTTGCTCTGCTTTATGGTGTCTCACTTATTGTTTTGAACTGTCTTTAAAAACTCTCAAACAAGTCTCTGAAAGCAGAAACAAATTGACCCTAAGACTGCTTGTGAATTTCCGGAAGACCTGAGAGATGCGTGGATAGACAACGAGGGCTGCAGAAAGATGCTACTCAGTTCTCTGGCGGATCGCATGAATCTGTATGAGGATCACTTCCACACACTCATTAATAGCAGTGATAAACACGGCAGATTCTCAAAACATGAGACTGCGAAGGTCGAAAGATGCTTCGAAAGCATGAATGGCAGTGAGAAAACGAGTTCGTAAGCACCCTCTGGATGCTCCAGCATAAAACAGAAAGCGATCGACTCCGGTTGGCCGCTTTTTTGTTGCCGGTGCACGGGTTCGAACCCGTATCTATCTATATATAAGAACGCTTGGCGAACAAAACCCGCCTTTTACCGATGGGAAACAAATAGCTGATGCCTTTGGAGTAAAGTAGCGCTCCAGAGATGACCGATGTCTTAACACCTATAAACCAGCTGGTCATCGCCAATATCAGAAGCTAATGCTTCAGTTTTAACCTTAGTGATGCGACTGAGGACATATTCATTTGTGAACAAAATATGGAGTGCGCGATTCCCGCCCCCGGGGCCCCTCGGGTCTGGCAATATATCTCCTTGCCGCGCGGCCCGGTCGGACCGGATCAGCCGCCAGGCGTGCACCTTGAGAACCGGATACTGCGAGGATGGACACACAAGCTGTGTCGCATCCGGGCAGACATCGAACCATTTGAAATGGTCTAACTTGGATTTGTTTTTCGCAAGGCCGCCGAGAGGCGGCCCCGAGAAATTCCTTTTCCTATACTAAAACCATATGAAT
>CABUVC010000003.1 GCA_902494855.1 uncultured Collinsella sp. | reverse complement strand
TAGCCCTCATCATGCTGATCAAGCGCCGCAAGACCCACTAACAGCCAGTCGAACATATCGACAAAGTAAAGCCCGGGTAGCCAAACTGAACTGCCTCCCATTTCTTGGACATGAGAAATGGGAGGCTTTCTTTATGCGCGTTGATTTGAGGGTGAAGCATGATGTCGAGGCCAGGAAGGCGGCCATAGGGCTCTTCGAGCTCGGGCACGGGTATAAATCTGCCGCGATTGCCCTTTCGCTTCCCGCGGAAGCCGTGAGAAGATGGCAGGAGATATACCGCGCGTTCGGGAGCGAGGTGCTGCTGCGCATGGACGGAAAGCAGGGCAGGTACACATACGAGCAGAAGGTCGCCGCCGCCTCCGCCGTCGTCGACGGCGGCATGACGAAGACCGAGGCGATGGCGGCGTTCGGCATAATGTCGATGTCGCCGCTCAAGAAGTGGTGCGCGCTATACCGCCGGGGCGGCGCGGAGGCCCTGCGCCCGAGGCCCAAGGGCCGGCCGAGCGGTTCCAGGGCGAGGCCGCGGACCCGCGAGGAGGAGCTCGAGGAGCGGTGCCGTAGGCTCGAGGCCGAGGTGGCCTACCTAAAAAAATTACGCGCCCTGGTCGAGAGGGACGGGCTCTGACCAGGGCGAAGGCCGAAGCGGTCGCGGCCCTGCGCGCCGAGGGGCACGCGCTCGGGCACCTGCTCGCATGCGCCGAGCTCAAGCGGTCGACCTACTACTACGCCCTCGCGCACCCGCCGAGGCCCACGCGCCCCGAGCTCCGGGAGGCGGCCGCCGAGATCTTCTCGCGCACCGCCAACGGCTGCGGGCACCGGCAGATAGCGATGTGCCTCAGGGCGGAAGAGGGGGCCGTGATAGCCAACAAGACCGTGCTCAAGATGATGCGCGAGATGGGGATCCGCTGCGGGATCAGACGCGAGACGGCCTACCACAGGTACAACTCGTACAGGGGCGTCGTCGGCAGGACGTTCGAGAACGTGATCGCGAGGGATTTCGACGCCGGGGCCCCGTGGCAGAAGCTGGGGACGGACGTCACCGAGTTCAAGGTGGCTGGCGGCAAGGCCTACTGGGCCCCGACGCTGGACTTCTGCACCAAGGAGATCGTGGCGAGCGACATATCGACCACGCCCGACATGTCCCAGCAGGTGAGGATGCTCGACGAGCTGCTGTCCAAGATCCCCGAGGGCGCCGCCCCGACCATGCACTCGGACCGGGGCTGGCAGTACCAGCACGCCTCGTACACATCCAGGCTCGAGGCCGCCGGCATCGTCCAGAGCATGTCCAGGAAGGCGAACTGCATCGACAATGCCGCCACCGAGCAGCTCTTCGGCCACGTCAAGGACGAGTTCTACAGGGGCCGCGAGTGGAAGACGTTCGAGGATTTCAAACGCGACCTGGAGGAATACATAGTCCACTGGAACACGAGCCGGAGGCAGGTAAGATTGAAGGGCCTGACCCCGGAGGAGTTCCGGAATCAGGCCCTCGCGGCCTAGTCGCTATTTAGGGCGTCCAAGATTTGGGGCGCAGTTCATCTTGATGCGGAGCCGGGCCTTAGTTGCTAGAACGGCGGAACCAACTACTCTACCGTGACGCTCTTGGCCAGGTTACGGGGCTGGTCGACGTCGCAGCCGCGCAGGATGGCGACCTCGCGGGCGAGCAGCTGCAGCGGGACGCTCGCCGTGATGGGGCTGAACACGTCGCGGACTGCCGGCACGCGGATGATGCAGTCGGCGATCTTGTTGATCTCCTCGTCGCCCTCGGTGGCAACGACGATAACCTTGGCGCCGCGCGCCTTGCACTCCATAAGGTTCGACACGGTCTTGTCGTAGGTGGCACTCTTGGTGGCCACAGCGATGACAGGGAAGCCCGGGTCGATCAGGGCAATGGGGCCATGCTTCATCTCACCGGCGGCATATGCCTCGGCGTGCAGGTAGCTGACTTCCTTGAGCTTGAGCGCACCCTCGTAGGAAATAGCGGCACCCATGCCACGGCCCACGAACAGCGCCGACTGCGCGTCCTTGCACAGCAGGGCAGCCTCATGAACGGCCTCGGTTTGGGTATCCAAAATCCACTGGATCTGCTCGGCCGTATCGGAAAGCTCGCGGAACAGCATGCGCGCCTGCTTGGTGGTCAAGCGGTACTTGACCTGCGCCAGCAGCAGGGCCAAAAGCGTAAGGCTCACGACCTGGCCGATAAAGCTCTTGGTCGAGGCGACCGCGATCTCCTTGTTGGCCTTGGTGTAGATGACGCCGTCGCTCTCACGCGCCACGGGGCTGCCCACCACGTTGGTGATGCCGAAGACCTTGGCACCCTTGATGCGCGCATCGCGAATGGCGGCAAGGGTATCGGCCGTCTCGCCCGACTGGGACACGGCAACGACAAGCGTCGTCGGCGTAATGATGGGGTTGCGATAACGGAACTCGCTGGCCGCCTCCACCTCGGTGGGGATGCGAGCCCAGCCCTCAATGAGATTCTTGGCAATGAGGCCAGCGTGATAGCTGGTGCCGCAAGCGATCACGTAGACGCGGTCGATGTCGTTGAGCTCCTCGAGCGAAAGGCCCAGCTCGTCGATGTCGAGCTCGCCGGCCGGCGTCATACGACCAACCAGCGTGTCGCGCACGACGCGCGGCTGCTCGTGGATTTCCTTGAGCATAAAGTCGGGATAACCGCCCTTTTCTGCCATGTCCAGGTCCCAGTCGATGTGGGTGACCTTGGGCTCGATAACGTTGCCGGCCTCGTCGGTGTACTCGACGCCTGCGGGCGTGAGCTTGGCAAACTGACCGTCCTCGAGCACCACGACATCGCGGGTGGCGTCGATGAGCGCGATGACATCGGAGGCGACATAGGCGCCGGTCTCGCCCGCGCCGACCACGATCGGGGAATCCTTGCGGGCCACGGCGATCACGCCGGGCTCGTCAGCGCACACGGCGGCCAGACCATAGGCACCGACCACGTGGGTGCAAGCCTCGCGCACGGAGGCCATCAGGTCGTGCGTCTCGGCATAAGCCTCTTCGATCAGATGCGCAAAGACCTCGGTATCGGTCTCGCTCTTAAAGTGGTGGCCGCGGCACTCCAGTTCTTCGCGCAGCTCGGCGAAGTTCTCGATGATGCCGTTGTGGACGATGGCGATACGACCGTCGCAGCTGGTGTGGGGGTGAGCGTTAACGACGGAGGGCTTGCCGTGGGTGGCCCAACGGGTGTGGCCGATACCGCAGGTAGCGTCGCTGTCGATGTTGGAAAGCTCGCTCTCCAGGCCCGCGACCTTGCCCACGCGGCGGATGACGTCGAGGTGCGCCGCGGCGCCCTCGCCCACCTCGAGCGCGACGCCCGAGGAGTCATAGCCGCGATACTCCATACGCTTGAGGCCCGTGACCAGGATGTTCTTTGCAATATCAGAGCCGGTGTAGCCGACGATTCCGCACATAAGATAAATCCCTTCGTTCGCGTGACTGCAAGACGTCCACGCACAAGGGGCGCTGAGACGTACAACGTTCGAGTATTGTACTCACGCAAGCGCAAGCTGATATACCAGAAGTGGTATCTCAACTTAGATACCACCCGATGTACACACGTCCAGCCGGTCCAAACCACCACAAAGGTGCCTGTCCCCTTCGTGGTGGTCGCGTTGGCAACAGCGTTTCCCCAGATAAAACCTGCCAAAATAAACCTGTCCCTTTTTGGTAGGTTTGGGATGCTACAATCTGGCTTGTACTTGAAACGCATCAAAGGGGCCGCTATGGCAAAGGTTAAAATCAGCGACGTCGCGCGCGAAGCCGGAGTTTCGTTGGGCACGGTTTCCAACGCGCTCAACCACCCCGAAAAGCTGCGTCCCGAGACCCTCAAGCTCATCAACGAGACCATCAATCGCCTGGGCTACCTGCCCAACCAAAGCGCTCGTCAGCTTGCGGGCGGCGCCACCAAGTCCTTTGGCCTGGTGCTCCCCCGTCTCGATCACGGTTTTTCGCTCCAAATCGCCAGCGGCGCCCACAACGAGGCTCGCAAGCACGGCTACGACCTGCTCATCGCCAACGCCGATAACGACGATATTCTCCAGGACCATTACCTGCGTTACTTTATGGGCACGCAAATGTCCGGCGTCATGGTTCAGCCCATGGCATCCCCCGACTGGCACCCCGCTATGACCAAGATGCCCGTGCCGATTGTCCACCTGGACATCCATTGCTCCGCGCCCGGCTACTACGTAGCGGCCGACAACGAGGCGCAGGGGCGCATTATCGCCGAGCTCGCCATCGCCCGCGGCGCACGCCATATCACCGTTGTGGGCAGAGCGGCATTCATGCAGCTCACCCTGCGCGTACTTGGCATTCACAAGGCTCTCGCCCTGCATCCCGATATCAAAATTGAAGTCATTGACGCCGGAGAGTGGAATACCGCAGCCGACGGCTACAGTATTGGTGCTCAGATTGCCGGGCGCCCTGCCGACGAACGCCCCGATTTTGTCGTCGGCCTGACCGACGTGCTGGCCTCGGGCGTTATCTCGGCATTGGTCGACAAAGGCATCTCCGTCCCCGAGCAGGTTCGCGTGGCCGGATGCGACGGCAACCCGCTCGCTTGGAGCGGATCGGTCCCGCTCACTACGGTAGCGCCCCCGGGCTACGAGATTGGCCGCAAGGGCGTTCAATTGCTCATGGAGCAAATCGAGAACAAGGTCCCGACAAAGACCAAGCATATCCACGTCAGCTCTGCCGCGCGCACCGTCACCGCGGTCACGGCCATCGAGGACATCAACCGCCAAGAACTCGTGCGGCCGTTCCTGCTGGAACGCGCCAGCACCCAGGCAAGCAGCCAGACCGACGCCACGGCCATCAACCTCGGTGCGTATCTATAGCACGCCCGCAAGTATGCTAAGTCGCCGCTTAAGCAAAAGGGGCCCGACCATTGCCGGACCCCTTTTGCTTAAGCGCAAACGTGGGCAATTGCTCGTTTCAACACCGCAATTGTCTAGCGCACGGCCTTGACCGCCGCCGCCAGATCGAACAGCGTATCGAGCACGGCCTCGCAGCCATCCACCACGTCCTGCGGCAGCGGCACGATATCGGGGACGGCGAAGACATGGCATCCGGCCGTGATGCCCGAGGCGCAGCCGTTGCGCGAATCCTCGACCACGGCACATTCCTCGGGAGCAAAGCCCGCGCGCTCGCAGGCAAGCAGATACATCTCGGGGTCGGGCTTGCCGTGCACGACGTCCTCGCCGCAGGTCACCGTCTCAAACTTGTCAAAAAGACCGACCATCTTAAGGTTGCGCTCGGCCGTGGCGAGGCGCGACGACGTCGCTAGACCCACGTGATAGCCCGCAGTCAGCAGCTCGTCTATGCACTCGGCGGCACCGGCCTTAAGCTCCAAATCGGTCTTGACCATCTCGTCGCGAATCTCCTTGTGGCGACGATAGATCGCCTCGGTGGTTTCATGGCTGCCGTAATGCTCATCAAGGATGTCCATAACATCGGGCAGCGTGCGGCCGATAAACTGATGGATCAGCGCATCATCAATCGCGAGCCCCAGCTCAGCGGCGCCTGCCTTCCAGGCCTTAATCCCCAAACGCTCGGTATCGACCAGCGTTCCGTCCATGTCAAAAATAACAGCCTTGATCATATCGGTCCCCCATCGACTCTCGCTGTCGCGTTGCTGCAACTCTACCGCATTTGGCAACTTGTATATAACGTATATACCATATTGCACTTTCGTTACACAGATAGAAGTCTTATGGCAAGTAACGCATTAGGATTATAGTTTTCGATCGAGTACTCAACGATAAGGATCGTTTCATGATTTTAGACACCACGGCACCCGCAGAGGAGCTTCAAGACAAGCTATCGGCGCTCGAACAGCTGCTTTTGGCATACGGACGCGTGGCTATCGGGTTTTCCGGCGGCGTTGACAGCAGCTTTTTGGCCGCCGTATGCGCCCGCATCATGCCTACCAATACCCTCCTCGTCCATCTCACCACGCCGCTCATCGGCACGCCCGAGCAGGCTTCGTTTGAGCAGTCCGTTGATGGGCAGGCCAATGAGGGGCCGCATTTTAAGCTCCCCGTGCTCAATCTTTCGGTGGATCAGCTGCAGCTCCCCCAAGTAGCCCGCAACGATGCCAATCGCTGCTACCACTGCAAGCACGCCGGCTTTACCGCTATCGTCAACCACGCCAAGTCGCTCGGCTTTCCCACCGTCATCGACGGCAGCAATGCGAGCGATCGCGGTGACTACCGCCCTGGCATGCGAGCGGCAGAAGAGCTCGGCGTACGCTCCCCTCTCATGGAGGTCGGCTTTACCAAGGACGAAGAGCGCGAGCTGCTGCGCGCATGGGGCTATCCCGTTTGGAACCTGCCGGCGGGAGCATGTCTTGCCACGCGCGTCCCCACGGGCGAGGAGCTTACGCGTGAGAAGGTCGATTTAATCCGCGCCTGCGAGGATTACCTGCACGATCTTGATCTGGCACAGGTACGCGCACGCCTGGTCGACGGCTGCATGCATATCGAGGCCGCACCCGCAGATGTTGCCAAGATTGCCACCCTCGGCGGTGCCGCCGTCGACGACAAGGGCAAGACCCCGCTGCCCGCCGTTATCGAGTCCGCGCTGCGCGAGCTGGGCTGCGACCATATCTCCCCCGAGGTCACCCCCTACATCCACGGCAACATGAACCTTTAGGTTACGCCGTTTTACAAACGGCGTAACTGCTCGGCGCTGCGCAGGCCCCGGGCACGGCAATCTGACGTTCAACTTCACGGGCGCGACCAAAAGGTCAGCGCCCGCTTGTTTCACGTCACCTTACCGCACCCGGAGCCTGCTCGCTCGCATATGCTCAACCCGGACTGCGTTAACTGACCTACCAATAAGGGACAGGTTTATTTTGGCAGGTTTTATCTGGGGAAACGCGAACAGGGCCGCGACACCTATATGGCATCTCGGCCCTTTTCCTTGGAGAAGGATCAATTGATTGAACGGGATGACTGTTCTAGTCTTCGAGTCCGCTATTGATGAGCTCCGCAATCTCAACAGGATCGGTGCTCGCACGCACTTTGTCACGGAAGCCTGCGTCCATCAGCATCACGGCAGCCTTGGAGAGCAGACGCAGGTGCGTAGTTCCGGCCTCGCCGGCGGGCACGTACAGCGCGAGCGCAACATCGACGGGCACCCCATCGAAGCTCGGCCATTCAACGGGTTCGGTCAGTTTAAGCACGGCAACGCCCGGCGTGTGGATCGCGTCGCTTTTGGCATGCGGAACGGCAAAACCGGCGACAAGGCCGGTTTCGGCCTCGTTCTCGCGAGCAATGAAGGCGGCCTCTACGGCAGATGCGTCATCGGCAAAGCCGAGCTCGATGGCCTGCTCGGACAAATAATGCAGGGCGTCCTCGCGCGAGGCGGCGGTATACCCGATTGTCACTTGGTTGGCAGATACAAATCCCATGGAAACCTTCCTTACAACACGGACCTGACCGCAGCTTCGATGCCGTCGGCGTCCAAACCGTACTTGTGCAGCAAATCGACCGCAGGGCCGGACTCGCCATACACATCGCGCACGCCGACGCGACGCATCGGCACCGGATGCTGCTCCGCGAGCACCGAGGCCACGGCCTCGCCAAGACCACCGATAATCGAATGCTCCTCGGCAGTGACCACACGACCAGTCTTCTTGGCGCTGGCAACCACCAGGCGCTCATCAAGCGGTTTGATCGTGTGCATATTGATGACCTCGGCATCGATACCATCGGCAGCGAGTGCCTCGGCAGCCTCAAGCGCCTCAGCGACCATAAGGCCACAAGCGATGATGGTCACATCGGACCCCTCGCGCACGACCACGCCGCGACCAATCTTGAACTCATAGTCCTCGCAGTCGTTGATGACCGGTGTTGCCAGGCGTCCGAAACGCATGTAGACCGGCCCCTCAAACTCATAGGCGGCGCGCACGCATGCGCGAGCCTCGATGTCATCGGCGGGAACAATCACCGTCATACCCGGGATCGTGCGCATGAGCGCGATGTCCTCGCAGCACTGATGCGTGGCACCGTCTTCACCGACCGATATGCCCGCATGCGTGGCACCGATTTTGACGTTGAGGTGCGGATAGCCGATGGAATTACGCACTTGCTCGTACGCGCGGCCGGCAGCGAACATGGCAAAGGTGCTCGTAAAGGCGACGTGACCCGTGGTCGCAATGCCGGCGGCAAGCCCCATCAGGTTGCTCTCGGCAATGCCGGCGTCGTAGAAGCGCTCAGGGTGCGCAGCCTTAAACTTACCGGTCTGCGTGGCGGCGGCCAGGTCGGCATCGAGAACCACAAAGTCATCGCGCTCATTGCCCAGCTCGACAAGTGCCTCGCCATAGCTAACGCGCGTGGCGACTTTCTTGACGTCTGCCATTAGAGCTCCTCCCCTGCTGCTGCGAGCTCGGCCATGGCCTGCTCAAACTGTTCATCGTTGGGTGCCTTGCCGTGCCAGCCCACCTGGTTTTCCATAAAGGAGACGCCCTTGCCCTTCACCGTCTCGGCGATAATGGCCACGGGCGAGTCGCTCACTTTGCGGGCCTCGGCAAAGGCGGCGGCAATCTGCGCCATGTCGTTACCGTCGGCGAGCTCGATCACATGCCACTTAAAGGCGCGGAACTTGTCAGCGAGCGGCATGGCCGAGTTGACCTCATCGATCGTGCCGTCAATCTGCAAGCCGTTGTGGTCGACGACGGCAACAAGATTGTCGAGTGCATGGTTGCCGGCGAACATGGCCGCCTCCCACACCTGGCCTTCCTCGCACTCACCGTCGCCCAGCAACGTGTAGACACGGTAGCCGTCGCCCCAGTGCTTAGCGGCAAGCGCCATTCCAACTGCAGCAGAGATGCCCTGACCGAGCGATCCGGTGGACATATCGATGCCCGGGGTGTCGTTCATGTTGGGATGGCCCTGCAGTCGGCTGCCAATATGGCGGAGCGTCTCGAGCTCTTCGACGGGAAAATAGCCGCGATTTGCCAACACCGAATACAGGCCCGGCGCCGCGTGACCCTTGGAGAGCACAAAGCGATCGCGATCGGCCTTGTGAGGGTCGGCAGGATCGATATTCATTTCCTCAAAGTACAGATACGTCATGATGTCGGCAGCACCGAGCGATCCACCCGGATGTCCCGACTTGGCCGCGTGAACCGCAGTCACGACACCCTTCCTGACCTCATTGGCGACCTTCGCCAGCTCCTGGTTGGTCATACGAATTCCTCTCTTGAGAACAACCCCGGCACCGGATGACGCGATGCCGGGGCAATCCACTCGTTAAGCCTGAGCGACGACCTTCTGCCAGTCAGCCTCGAACGAGGCAAGGCCCTGGTCGGTCAGCGGGTGACGCAGGCACTTCTTGAGAGCGGCCATGGGCACGGTCGCGATATCGGCGCCAAGCAGCGCGGCCTGGGTTACGTGGTTGGGCGTACGAACCGAGGCGGTGATGATCTCGACGGTGTCGTCGACGTTCTTGCCGGTCCAGTCATAGTTCTTGATGCAGGTCACAACGTTGTCGAGCTGCGAGATACCGTCCTCGGCGATGTCATCGAAGCGCCCCACAAACGGGCTGATGTAGCGAGCGCCGGCGTTGGCGGCCATCAAGGCCTGGGTCGGCGAGAAAACAAGCGTCATGTTGACGCGCACGCCTGCGTCGGCCAGGGCGCGGCAGGCGGCGAGACCGGCCTCGCACACGGGAAGCTTAACCACGATGTTGGGAGCGAGGGCAGCAAGGCGCTTGCCCTCCTCGATCATGCCCTCGGCCGTGGTGGCGGTAGACTCGGCAGACACGGGCAGACCCTCGCAGAGCTCGGCAATCTTGAGCATATGGGGCTCAAAGTCGGCGAGCTTACCGCCGGTCTTGGCGTACAGGGACGGATTGGTGGTAACACCGGCCAGGCAGCCCCAGCTCTTGGCCTCAGCAATCTCGTCAAGGTTGGCGGTATCGATAAAGAACTTCATGGTGCAAACTCCTTCGGAGGAATCCAAAACTCAAAAGAAAGGACAAAGGGGATGCCCCTTTGTCCTATGTGCCGGGCCTGCAGCTGGGACATGCCCCAGGCCCGGCGTCGTGTAGGAAAAACTACTTAGTCCTCGAGGGCCTTCTCGATGCGGGTCGTGACGCCCTTGAGGTTAAGACCGACGACGTACTGCTTGATCGGGCGCTTGATGTGCTCGATGACAAAGCGCTTGCCGTCGATGTCCTGGGCAGCGAGGTTGCGATAGAGCTTCTCGACCTGCTCCTTGACCTCGGGATCGTTGAACGCGTAGTGGCCGGAGACATCCAGAATCTTCAGGCTGAGCTCATCGTCGGCCAGAATGTCGTCAACCTGCAGGTTGACGTCGTCGCCGGTCATCCACTTGCGCCAACGCTCGGTCTTGATAGCCTTGACCAGCAGCGTGTGATACAGGTCGGAGGGATCATCGCACAGGCCGTTGTCGACCAGAATCTGCTCGGTAGCGCAGAGCTTGAGGTAAGCGCGGGTCTCCTCGGTGCCGTACTGAGGGGCGACATTAGAGGCCGTCACGTGAGCCGGGATGTGCTCGAGCAGCGTCGCGTCATCCAGATAGTCGGCATTGTGCTCCTTCAGGCCCACGCCGTAGCGCTTAGCCATGTCGGCGAGCTCGCGGGCATTCTTAAAGTTGTAATGGCCGACCTGCTCGGTCCAACGGGTGAGCGTACCGGTCTGGCCGACGATAAAGGTGGGCATGGGGCAGCCGCGCTTCTCGAGCTCGGGCTGCAGCTGAGAAATGAACTCCTCGTACTTATCGGTAGAGGTCAAGCCGCCATTGGTCTCCTCGGTACCGACCTCATAGGCAACCTCGGGCAGGTTATGCTCGCGACGGTACTGCTCAAGGTAGTCGATAAGATCAATCGTGCGGCGAAGCACCACGTCGAGCGGAATAACCTTGCCGATCTGATAGGGGTCCTTGGTGGGGTCGACCATCAGCAGGTCAAAGCCTGCCTCCATGTCGGCGACGAAGGACTTGCGGGCGAGCTCCATGGCCTCGTCCTCGGGCAGGTGGGCGTTACGCTCCTCGTCGCGCTGCCACGGACCGCCGTGATCGCGGCACAGGTAGTACGGACCGGTGTAACCCACCTCGTCGGCAACCTTCTTGATGTCGGCGGCAAAGCGCGTCTGATCCCAGCCGTTGACGTAGCCGGCACCCATCTCGTCCATATCGACCTGGTTGCGGCTGGCGATGAACATGGGCGGGAAGTCCTCGTCCTTGGCAAGCTCGAACACGGCCTGAATCAGGTTGGGGCTCATGGGGCCAATGCCGACCATGGTTGCGTGATCGCCGCTATCCTGCAGCTTGAGCATGCCCTGAACGGCCTGACGGATGGTGAGGTTGGACATTTTGTTCTCCTTCTCCAGAGGATTTTTGACAAAAGTTCCCTGGGACCCAGATGTGGGCCCTATCAGTACGGATGGATTTTGTTGTGTAGGGGCGGTTGCGCGGAGTCAAATCCATCCCTCCGCACAACCGGAGTCCTCAAAGGTTTACTTGGCCTGCTTATCGAGTGTGGGCTTCATGGCAATCAGGATTGCGGCGGCGACCACGGAGCCAATCACGATGTCCAGGCAGAACAGCGCGACGTTGCTGGTAGCAAGGGCGACGATAAAGCCACCGTGCGGGACGTAGCAGTCGATACCCTGGAAAGCGGCGAGAGCAGCGCCCACGGCAGAGCCGATGCAAATGCCGGGAAGGGTGTGGCCGAGATCCTTGACCGCGAAGGGAATAGCGCCCTCGGTAATACCGATGCAGCCCATGAACAGTGCGGAGATACCCATCTGACGGTCAGCGTCATCGAACTTGTTCTTGGCGATGAGCGCAGCGAGGCCACAGGCGATCGGGGGAATGGCGACGGCAACGCGGAACATGCCGTTAGGGCCATAGATACCGGATGCCATGATAGCCATGGTGAAGGTCGAGGCGGTCTTGTTGATGGGGCCGCCCATATCGAAGGCGGTCATAACGCCAATGACCAAACCCAGGACAACGGCGGAACCGCCCTGCAGGCTGCCGAGCACGCTGGTAAGCCAGTCCATCACAAAGCCAAGCGGCGTGGCCAGGATATAGATATAGGCCATGCCCAGGACAAGCGAGGTCAGAATCGGGATGATCAGGATGGGCATGATGGTCTGGATGGTGTTGTTGACCTTCCAGGTCTTCATCCAGCGGACAAAGTAGCCGCAGATGACCGCCATGATCATGGCGCCCAAGAAGCCGGTCGAAACGCTGTTGCCGTTAGGGGTAACGACAGCGTTGTTGACCAGGTAGCCCAGGACAAAACCGGGGGCGAGCGCGGGCTTGCCGGCCATCGAGTAGGAGATGTATGCCGCAAGCACCGGGATCATCATGGAGATGCCGGCCATGCCGATGGTGTTAAGGCTCACCATCAGCGGGTTCGTAACCTCCATGCCGTTGGCGCCGGCGGTACCGGATGCCAGCGAGAAGGCAAGAAACACGCCGCCGATAACGACGATGGGGATAAAATAGGAAACGCCGGTATTGAATGCATTGAGCAGCGTCTTGCCAGGATCGGCAAAGATAGACTGCTTGGACGCCGGTGTCGGGGCCTGCGGGGCAGCGGAGACGGCCTTCTTCTCTGCCTTGGCCTCGGCCTTGGGCGCGTCAACGGCGCCACCCGTCGCCTTGATGATCTCAATGGCCTGGTCGATGATCTTTACCGGATCGGCGATTACATCCGAGGTGCCGACCTTCAGGAACTTGCCCTCGGCCATCTTCTGCTCAAAACGGTCCTCATTCTCGACACCCACGTCGACGGACTCGAGCACCAGGTCGGCGGAATCAACGTCTTCCTGTGTCAGCTCGTTCTCGATACCCAGGCCACCCTGAGCCTCGACTTTGCACTCGATGCCACGGGCGGCGCATTCATCCTGAATCGCCTTCTGAGCCATATACGTGTGGGCGATACCCACGGTACAGGCGGCAACGCCTACGATCTTCATTGCTTCCCTCTTTTCATAGAGTTGCGTGCGCAAGATACCGTTTGCGGAGGCCTCCGGAGCATCCCCTGCCGTTTGGACTTGCTGTCTTTTCGACAAGACCAATATAGGTGCTCGTTTTTCTTAATGCCAGCTTATTTCGGTAAACGCGCAGGTCAGAGCGTTGGTTATGCGATTTAGTTATGCGTTTAACCAAAAATGAATCCTGCGATTTTACCCTCGATTTCAAAAGTCAAGAAGTATTTGATTTTCTCGGTAGACGGCAGATGCGCATGCCGGTCACAAATTTCGACCCCACCCGTATACCTCATTTGTTGCATACTCATATGAAAGGAAAGGGTCGCTCACCGAAGCGTATCCCTCACCAAGACTCAAAGTCATCATGTTGGAAAATGCTCATCTGTCGGAAGGAGTCGCTGTGGCAAAACAGCGCGTTACGATCGCAGACGTCGCTCGAGAGGCGGGAACCTCGACGGCAAGCGTCTCGTATTACCTCAACGACAAACGAGAAAAACTTAGCGAAAAGACGCAGAACAAAATCGCGCGCGTCATTAAGGAACTCGGATACGTTCCCAATGCCCAGGCGCAAACGCTCACCGGCAAACAAACCCACGTCATCGCCATCATCATTTTGGATAACACCAACAAATGGGCGGGGCTCGTTCTCAATGGCATGGAGCAGGTCATGCTCCCCGCGGGCTACCAGACGGTCGTTTGCACGAGCAACTTTAACCCCGAGACCGAGCTAATGTACGTCGACAAGATGCTCTCGCTGGGCGTCGATGGCTTTATCATCCAGCCCACGGCAAACTTCAAAGCCGTGCACGACCGCATTAGACGCGCCGGCAAGCCGGTCGTCTTTTTCGATGCGGCCATCTATAGCCCAGGTACCAGCTGGATCAAAACCAACCTTTACGACGGCGTGTACAACGCCACACAGGCACTCCTCGACGCCGGCTACGAAGATTTCTTTTCCATTGCCGCCAACATGACCGAGATGCGCACCCGCATGGAGCGTTTTCAGGGGTATGCCGAGGCACTGGCAGCGAACGGACAGCTCTACAAAGCGATTCCCATCGACCACAACAAGCCGTCAATCAACGAGCTTACCGAGTACTTTAAATTCAAGTTCAATCCCGCCAAGCGTACGCTCATCTTTGTCCAAAACCAATGGGCGCTCCCCCGCGTCTACAAGGCACTTCAGCCCATGGCCCATCTGCTTCCGCAGCAAATCGGCCTTTTGGGACTCAACTGCGAAGACTGGACCAACCTCACCACACCGACCGTCTCCACCATCATCGAGCCCGTCGACCAGGAAGGTCGCGAAGCAGCCGAGATGCTGCTCGCCCTACTTGACGGCAGCAGCGAACCCGGCGAGCAGCGCATTCTCGAGTGCAAGCTCAACTGGCTCGACTCCACCTCGATCTAGACCGCGGGACAAATTAATCAGTAGCGTCTATCCCAAATCTTGAGTATTTGTTCGATAGAACGACCTTCGGCGGCTCCTGCTAGACTGGTAGATTCCCAGCCGTCCATCCAGGAGCCTCAATGTCGCGCAAGTCCACCTACAAGCAAGTACTTTCCATCGGCACCGCCGTGGTGCTGGGGTTTGCGCTGTTTACGGGATCGATCGACGGAGCGCCCAAGCTGTTGTCGCCGCAAAGCGATGAGCAGGCGGCGGCTCTGGCCGAAAAGCAAAACGAGAGTCCCAGCCGCACCGACGACGAGGCAGACCTGGTCGCTCGGCTCGAATCGGGAACGGCGAGCTCCGAGGACTCCGGCGATGGCTCCGAATCCGCCACGACCAACACCAACGGCAACGTTGCCGAGGACAGCGCCGCCACCCCCATCGACGAGGTGGAAAACCCCGACCTCAACCGCGCCCGCGGTGTTTATCTCAGCAGCATTCCCGACTACGCCGGCAACCCCTACGTTGCCCTGCGCGCCGACAGCACGCACCCGCTAGGTACACCGTCATTCACGCTCGACGAGTATGAGCGTGCCACCGAAGAGGGCTGCTTTAAAAAATTCTCCAAACTCGACAGCCTGGGCCGCACTCGCAAGGCGCTCGCCTGCGTAGGCCCCGAGTCGCTCGGACAGGGAAAGCGCGGCGATATCTCGCGTATCCATCCTGCCGGTTGGCACCAGCAGCGCTACGACTTTATTCCAGGCCAGAGCCTCTACAACCGCTGCCACCTTATCGCCTGGTCGCTCTGCGGCGAGAACGCCAATCGCAAGAATCTCCTCACCGGCACGCGCTATCTCAACGAGACGGGCATGCTGCCGTTTGAAGAGCAGATCCTCGACTACATCCGCGACACGGGCAACCATGTGCTCTACCGCGTCACGCCCATGTACAACGAAGAGGAACTCGTCTGTCGTGGCGTGCGCCTTGAGGCGCAATCGGTCGAGGACCACGGTAAGACCCTCTGCTTCCACGCGTACTGCTACAACCTGCAGCCGCATGTGCAGATCGACTACGCCACCGGCCGCAACCAGGCATCCGGAGACTAGTGCCGACTGCGCTGCCCGTAGCCCAAAAAATGATCCGTTTTCCTCCGTCCCCCAGGGATCAAATAAGGCCGTCCCGGTTACCCAGGACGGCCTTTTCGTCAGCACCTACATTGCAGGCAACGCCACACGTTACTTGGCGCGGCCCTCCTCATAGCGCTCGACCAGCTTGGCCTGAACGTCATAAGGCACCTGCTCATAGCCTGCGGGCTTCATGGTAAAGTCGCCCGTGCCGCGCGTGATAGAGCGCAGGCGCGTCGAGTAATCCGTCAGCTCGGCGAGCGGCGCCTGGGCAATGACCACGGTATCGCCGCGCTCATCGGTCTCCATACCCGTCACGCGACCGCGCGAGGCCGAGATGTCGCCCATCACGGCGCCGGCGTAGCTCTCGGGGATAGTCACCGTGATTTCCTCGATGGGCTCCAGCACCACCGGGTCGGCGTCGGCGCATGCCTTGCGCAGACCGATGCGAGCCGCCGCGCGGAACGCCATCTCGTTGGAGTCGACGCTGTGATACGAACCGTCGTACACAGCCACGCGAATGCCCGTGAGCGGATAGCCGGCAATAATACCGTCCTTCATGGTCTCCTGGACGCCCTTGTCCACGGCGGGAATCAGCGAGCGCGGGATGCGGCCGCCCACGACCTCGTCCACGAACTCATAGCCGTCGCTCGTGCCGTCGGGCCCAATGAGCGGCTCCACGCGCAGCCAGCAGTCGCCGTACTGACCGGCGCCGCCGGTCTGCTTCTTGTGGCGACCCTGGGCGCTTGCCGTGCGGCGGATGGTCTCGCGATACGGAATGCGGATCGGCACGCTTTTGGCCACGACCTTGGTGCGATCCTCCAAACGGTTGAGCAGCACCGAAACCTGCGCCTCGCCCACGGCGGAGATGATAGTCTGGCCCGTCTCCTCGTCACGGTCGATGCTCATGGTCGGATCGGCCTTGCAAGCCTTCTCGATAAACGTGTAGAGCTTCTCTTCGTCGCCGCGATTCTCGGCCTCGATGGCAATGCGGTACTGCGAGTTGGGGAACTTAAACGCCGCTGCCTCGACCTTGCCGGTAATGGAGAGCGTGTCACCCGTCTCTGCCGCCAACTTGGGCGCCACGATAATGTCGCCGGCATAGGCGTGACCGACCTCGGTCATGTCGCGGCCGCACATCACATACAGGTGAGCCAGACGATCGCTCTTGCGGGTACGCGCGTTGACCAGCTCGAGGCCCGGCTCAAGCGTACCCGTCAGTACCTTGATAAAGCTGATGCGGCCCTGCTGCGGGTCGGCCAGGGTCTTAAACACAAACGCCACCGGGCGGTCATCGTCGCTCGAGATCTTAAGCGAGTCGCCGTCGATGAGCGGCATCTCGCCGTAGTCAGTCGGCGCCGGGAAGTACGTGGCGATGTCGTCCATCAGCGAGTTGACGCCCTGCTCCTTAATGCAATCGCCCGCAAAGACCGGCACAAAGATGCGCTCGGCGATCGCCTTGGACAACAAACCCTCAAGCTCCTCCTGCGTCAGCGTCTCCTCGCCCTCCAAGTACTTCATCATCAGCTCGTCGTCAGCCTCGGCCACCAGTTCGCACAGATGGTCATGGGCCTCCTCGGCCTGGGCACGATACTCCTCGGGAATCTCCGACTCAACGGCTTCGGTGCCGTTGCAATGGCGCGCCTTCATGCGCACCAGGTCGATAATGCCGTCAAAGTCCTCGCCCTCGCCCCAGGGAAGGGTCACGGCGCCCAGGCGCGTGCCAAAGCGCTCCTGCAGCAGGTCCATTGTGGTCGTAAAGCTGGCCTCGGAGCGCGACAGGCGGTTTACGAACACCGCACGCGCCAGGCGCAGATCCTCGGCGGCATACCAGAGCTTAACCGTCGTAGGCTGCGGGCCGGCCTCGGCGTCGACCACAAACAGCGCCGTCTCGCAGACGCTCATCGCGGCAAAGGCGTCGCCGATAAAATCGGGATAGCACGGGGCATCGAGCACGTTGATGCGGGCGCCCTTCCAGTCGATCGGCGCGATGGTCGTCGAGATGGAGAACGAACGCTTGACCTCTTCGGGGTCATAGTCGAGCGTGGGCTTGGTGCCGTCGTGGCCGCCCAGGCGGGCGGTCTTGCCGGAAAGGTGGAGCATGGCCTCGGCGAGTGAAGTCTTGCCCACCCCGCCTTGGCCTACGAGCACCACGTTCCTTACATTGCCGGTCTTGGGAGCACCCATGATGACCTCCTTGCAGGGCCGCGCGCAATGCGCGACGCCAACGGGGAGAGTTCGCGGTCGGTGCCGTCCCGGGAGCAGCATGGTCGGCAGCCGAGCCGACTCACCCTCCAAATGTCCTATGCCACCACCCTACCCTCACGGGCGACTGTCCATGCACACCTTTCGGCGCACGTATGGATACAGGCGGCGAGAGGGAGGGGAACGCATGCGAGGCGATTATTGGACCCCATAGATACAAATAAAAGCCGCCACAGACCATAAGGCCTGCGACGGCTTCATCTCAATACATGGTTGAGCCTACCCCTCGATACGGCTCAAGAACTCGCGGGTACGCTGCTCGCGCGGATGGTCGATGACCTGCTCGGCAGGTCCCTCCTCGACAATACGACCGCCGTCCATAAAGACCACGCGGTCGGCAACGTCGCGGGCAAACTGCATCGCGTGTGTCACGATCACCATCGTCATATTCTGCGCAGCGAGGTCCTTAATGACGCGCAGTACCTCGGCCGTCAGCTCGGGATCGAGCGCCGAGGTCGGCTCGTCAAAGAACAGGATCTCCGGGTCGAGCGCTAGGGCGCGGGCAATACTCACGCGCTGCTGCTGACCGCCCGAAAGCTCACAAGGAACCTTATTCTCGTTGCCCATAAGCCCCATCTGAGCAATCAATTCATACGCACGAGCTTCCGCCTGCTCGCGCGGGCGCTTAAGCACGCGGATCGGGGCATCGGTGATGTTTTTCATCACCGTATAGTGCGGGAACAGATTGTAGTTCTGAAACACCAGGCCAAACCGCGAACGCGCCTGCTTGGGAACATCTCCCTTCGCATATATCGCACCCGATCCCGCATCCGTCGCAACCGCAAGGTCGCCAAACGAAAGCGAGCCGCCGTCGAGCGTCTCGAGCAGCGTGGCACAGCGCAGCAGCGTAGACTTACCGCCACCCGAAGGCCCGATAATCGCCACGACCTCGCCACGCTTTACCTCGAGCGAGATATCCTTGAGCACCTCATTGCCGCCAAACGCCTTGCGTGCGTTCGCTATATTCATTACCGTTCCGGACACGGGAACCTCCATGTGTTTGAAAAGCACGACGGAACAGGCTAGTCGTGGTAGTAGTCAAGTCGCTTTTCGGCAGCGCCAAGCAGCATCTCGACGACGAAGTTAAAGACCCAGTAAATCAGCGCCGCAATTGCAAACGGCACCATGCTCACCTGCGAGGCGACCAGCGCCTTGGCCGTCGAGAACATCTCACCCACGCCGATGGCAAACGCCAGCGACGTGTCCTTGACCAGTGTGATGATCTCGTTGCCCATCGCCGGCAAAATGCGCTTGGCGACCTGCGGCATCACGATATACAGGAATGTCTGCATGCGCGAGTAGCCCAGCACCTCGGCAGCCTCGTATTGACCGCGCGGAATGGACTGCAGGCCCGAGCGATAGATCTCGGCAAAGTAACCGGCGTAGTTGATGATGAACGCCACGACGCACGCCGTCCACTTGGAATCGGGCGTGAGCGTAATGCCAAACACGTAGTACGGGGCAAAGTAGATGGCAAACATCTGCAACATGAGCGGCGTACCGCGCATGACCGAAATGTAGATGCGCGCAATCCAGCGGAGCGGCGCAATTTTGCTCATGCGCATAAACGCCACGGGGATTCCCAGCGGAATCGACCCCAGCAGCGTCAGCACAAACAGCTGCAAGCTGACCAAGAACCCCTGGCCAAGCATCTGCATCATGACCTGAATAGACATTACTTGAGCACCCAATTATCGAAAGACAGACCGTAATCTGCATATTTATCACAGAGGTCCTTGACCGTGCCATCCTCGTAGAGTGCCTTGAGCGACTCGGTCACGGCATCGGCGGACTTGGTGTCGCCCTTCTTGAAGCCAACGGCGTAGTGCTCGCTGGACAGCGGCTTGTCGAGCTGCGTATAGGCATCGGGCTTGGCGGCAAGCTGATACTGAGCGATCGAGAGGTCACAGGCAACGGCATCGACTGCACCACTCTCGAGCTGCATAAACGCCGTGTTGTACTCGCCGATGGTATCGAGCGTGGCAAACGTCGCGGCCAGATCCTTCTGGTCGCCCTCGAGCACATCCTGCGCAGCGGAATCAGTCTGGGTAATCACGGTCTTGCCGGCTAGATCGTCCCAGCTCTTGATACCCGCGTCCTTCTTGACCACGAGCACCTGCTCGTTGAGCATGTAAGGCTCGGAGAACGTGTAGTCGTCCTCGCGGCCCTCCATGGTAAAGCCATTCCAGATGCAGTTGATGGCGCCGGAGTTGAGCAGCGTGTCCTTGGCATCCCAATCGATGGCCTCGTAATCGACATCCCAGCCCTGCTTATCGGCAACGGCCTTAGCCAGATCGAGGTCAAAACCGGCGTACTCGCCATCGTCGCCCACAAAGCCGTACGGAGGGTAGGACTTGTCAAAGCCCACCACGAGCTTCTTGGACTCCGCAGCGCCCTTCACGTCCTTGGCTGCGGCAGAGCCAGCAGCGGAGCCCTTGCCGGCACCACCGCCGCAGCCGACAAGACCAAGGCCAAGCACCGTGGCAAGCGAGCCGGCTAGACCAACAAACTGACGACGAGACATATCGGCATTCATGGTATTCCCCCTTGATAGCACTTTAGTTAGGTAAAGTGAGTCATGCAACGTTCAGAATCATACACTTTAGTGAGATGGAGTACAAGGGAAGGTTTGCCCGCCGGGCGCCGGGGCAGGGGTTAAGTTTGCTGCTCTACAGTCCTGCTCACGACGGAGAGCACATTAAGTGCTCTCCTGTTCGTGCGGAACTCGCGACAAACTTAACCCCTGCCCCGGCGCCCGGCGGGCAAACGTCGTTGGACTTATCACTGACATGAAATGGACGCTTGCATATCGTCTGCTAGCTTGGCACGGTACAATGCTTTCAGATTTCAATTTGCAAATTAGTGGGGTTAATTCATGGCAGAATCTCGTGCGGAGCGTAAGGCTCGTCGTGCTTTGATCGAGACGGCTGAGGGGTCGGAGGAGACGAACTCTTCTAAGAAATCAAAGTCTTCTAAAGCTGCAAAAATCAAATCGACCAAGAGCAAGGCTAAGACCAAGCGTTCTGACTCTCGTCGGGATGGGGATAAAGCGCCTCAGACTCGCTCCAAGCGCCCGCATAACGATTCGGTTCCGTCCTCGCATAAGGCCGTGGATCCCAAGTCTCCTTGTTCCATCATGAAGGCCTGCGGTGGGTGCACGGCACTCAATCGTCCTTATAAGAAGCAGCTCGCCGCCAAGCAGGCTGCTATGGAGGAGCTTTTTGCCGCTCTTTGTGAGCGCGAGGGCATCGCCGTCGACCCCATTCGCGGTATGGGTGTTACCTTGGGCGACCCGGGCAAGTATCCTGCGCCGCGTGGTTTTCGTCATAAGGCTGCCACTCCGTTTGCTCCCGGTAAGGAGGGCACTGTCCGCTGCGGCTTTTTTGAGCGCGGCACGCACAAGATCGTTGCCGTACCCGAGTGTCCTGTCGAGGCGCCGGGCGCTCGTCAAATTCTCAACGGCATCGCGCGCGAGGCCGAACGTCTGCACATTCCCGCCTTTAATGAGGACAAGCATCTTGGTTTGCTTCGCTATGCCGTCGTTCGCTGTGGCTGGCGCACCGACCAGATCATGGTCACCCTTGTGACCGCCCAGCGTGACTTACCGCATGCGCAGGAGTTCTTTGAGGCCGTCGCGGCACTCGATCCGCATATCGTCACCGTTGCCCAAAATATCAATGGCCGTCCCGGTAACGCCATCTTGGGTGAGGAGACTCGTATCGTCTATGGCGCCGAATGCATGCGCGATCAGCTGCTCGGCTGCGAATTCGACATCTCCCCCACCGCGTTCTACCAGACCAACCCACAGCAGACCGAACTGCTCTATCAGCTCGCTATCGACGGCATGGATTTGCACCAAGGCGATGTGCTCATGGATGCCTATTGCGGCAGCGGCACCATCGGCCTGTGCGCAGCCAAAGCCGCCCAGAACAAGGGCATCGGCATTATGCTGCTTGGCGTGGAGCGCAACCTGGCGGGCATTGCCGACGCACGTCGCAATGCCGAGCTCAACGGCCTCACCCGCAGCGCCTGGTTTATGGCCGACGATGCCACCGATTACATCCTAGATGCCGCCGACAACAACGAACGCGTCGACGTTCTTTCCATCGACCCGCCGCGCGCCGGTTCCACCACCGAGTTCCTCGAAGCCGCCTGCGCACTTAAGCCGCGCCGCATCACCTACATCAGCTGCAACCCCGTGACTCAAGAGCGCGACCTGCACCAGCTCCTTGACGGAGGCTATCGCCTGCTCAGCATTACGCCGGTTGATATGTTTCCCCATACCGACCATACCGAGACCGTCGCCGTCCTCGAACGCCGTTAATCTACTGACATAAGAAAAGGAGCGGTCCGTCTGGACCGCTCCTTTTCTCGTTACAGATTGAGCCTCGCTACATCCCCTTGCGCAGGTCACACACGCCGGCTGCCGCCATCTCGCGCAGCAGCGTCTCGCGGTCGCGCGTCACGATCAAATCCAGCGGGAAGTGAATCTCGTCGAGCATCTTGCGCGCGTGATCGAGCTTGCCAATGGCCATGCCAATGTGGGCATCGGTCGACACGCCAATACCCACGCCCAGCTCGGCGCAGCGCTCGGCGATCTTGCGGCATACGGCCCAATGCTCAGTGTCGACACCGTGTTCAAGACTATGGTTATTGATCTCGATAATCTTGTGCTTGGCCTTGGCCGCCAGCAGCACCTCATCGATATCGAACGGCACGCCCGAACGACCCGCATGCCCCAGCATGAACACCTTGGGGTGCTCCAGGGCATTGATGTACATCTGGGTCGTTTGGGCGAGCGTCGCGCCTTCGGCAAACTGCGGGTTATGCACGCTTGCCACCAAATAATCCAAATTACGCGTCACCAAATCGAACAGCGAATGCTCACGACTATACGAATCGCCGGCGATATCGAGCGAAACGGGAATGTCTTCGCCAAACAAGCTGCCGTCCAGCGAAACGATATCAGCCTCGGCACCACGCAGCACCAGCACGCCGCTCCAAATGCGCGGCCAGATATCCTGGTTAATAAAGAATTGGAAACTGCGCAGGTCATTGGGACAAGGCGTAACCATCGAGCTTAAATGATCGGCGGAACCGAGCACCTGAAGGCCGCGCTCCGCCGCCCAATAGATGTTCTCCTCGATGGTTGAGTACGCATGCGCAGAGAACATCGTATGAGTATGAATATCACAAGAAAGAAGGTAGGGCATCGGGTCTCCTTGTCCAGTATGGCCGTCGCGTATATTCATTGTACGCATAGCTTTCGGCAGTCGTAAAACTGCTTCATCCCAATCACACAACGGCATAGACAACGGGGTCTGGCTTAAAACCAAACCCCGTTTCACGTAAAACATTGTAAGCAGAGCGCTTTACTTTCGACGATATTCGTCGGCCAGCTGCTTCCAGGCAGGCAGCGAGTTGACGATTGTCTCATAGCTCACGCAGTAGCCCAGGCGGAACCAGCCCGGCATGCCAAAGCTATCCGAAGGCACCGCGAGCAGCTCATACTTCTTCGCGCGCTCACAGAAGGCGTTCGCATCGGGCTCCAGCGCTTTCACCCACAGGTAGAACGCGCCATCCGGCTCAACATAGGTGTAGCCGTACTCCGCCAGCGCATCGGTAAGCGCGGTGCGGTTGCGCGCATAGGCCTCAACGTCACTCGGCTCATCGATGCAATCGATGATCACGCGCTGGAAGAGCGCCGGTGCACACACGAAGCCCAGCGTACGGGCGGCACCGGCAACGGCGGGCATTAGACGAGCTGCCTGAGGATTCGTATTGGGAACCAGGATCCACCCGACGCGCTCGCCCGGTAGCGAAAGCGACTTGGAATACGAGTAGCACACGATGGTGTGCTCGTAGATCGAAGGCACCCAAGGCACCTCGGCACCGTACACGATCTCGCGGTACGGCTCATCCGAGATGAGCATAATCGGATTCTCGGGATCGCGCTTGGCGTTGACCTCGCGCAGAACATTGGCCAGTCGCGTCAGCGTGTCGCGTGTATATACGGCACCGGTCGGATTGTTGGGCGAGTCGATGATGACGGCAGTCGTCTTATCGGTAATCGCCTTGAGCACGTTGTCCACGCTCAGCTGGAACGCATCTTCATCGGCGAGTGCCTCAACACACGTACAGCCGGCCTTCTCAATCCAAACGCGATACTCCGGAAAGTATGGGGCGATAACAATAACCTCGTCGCCCGGGTTCGTAACGGCGTTGAGCGTGCAGGTGAGCGAAGCCGCGGCACCCACCGTCATAAAGACGTCTTTGCCCTCATAGTTCGTGCCAAAGCGACGGTTGAGCGAGTCGGCGACGGCCGCTCGACATTGCGGCAGACCCGGCGCAGGCGTGTATCCATGCAGCTGGTCGCTCGGCAGCTCCAATGCCTTCTTAATGGACTCAGCCACGGCGGCAGGTGCCGGAACGCTCGGGTTACCCAGCGAAAAATCGAATACGTTCTCCGCACCGATCTGTGCCTTGCGCTCAAGGCCATAGCTAAAGATCTCACGGATGATGGAGCTTTCCGCACCGCGAGCATACATAGTTTCGTTGATCATCTGTTCCCCTTTCGCATAGGCGCTATTGTACGCTTTAGCTGAGCAAAGTGCCGCAGCAATGTTGATTGGGGACAGACTTAAATGCGTGAAAACGCTCATTTAAGTCTGTCCCCAATCAACATTGCGCTTAAAAGAAAAGCCTCCACAGGTTTCCCCGCGGAGGCTTTCGCTACAAGAACTATTTGTCGGCGTCGGTGTTGCCGTCAGCGTTGGCGGCATTGCCATCTCCGGCATCATCGGATGCGGCTTCGGCATCCTCCTGCATGGCCGCCTGCGCAAAGGCCGCGGCATCAGCCGCCAACTCCTCCTCGCTCATGCGAGGCGAGCGCTTCTTGGTCGGCATGCCGGCCGCCTTGGCGTTGCGCTCCTCCTTGGCCGCCAGGATATCGCCCTCGCGCTCAAGGTAGGCGTCCCACTCGTTATCGAGCAGGGCATTCACGGCATCGCCTTCGACGGTCTCGCGCTCAAGCAGCACCTTCGCCATCAGATCGAGCTGATCGCGACGGGCATCCAAAATCTCGACCGCACGGCGATGGGCTTCGCGCATGATGCGCTGAACCTCGATATCGATGCGGCGCGCCGTCTCCTCGGAGTAATCCTGGTGATCGGCGTAGTCGCGACCCAGGAACACCTGATGTTGCGCCTCGCCAAAGACCTGCGTGCCCAGCTCCTCGCTCATGCCCAAGCGCGTGACCATCTCGCGCGCCATCTTAGTCGCGCGCTCCAGATCGTTGCTCGCGCCCGACGTGATGTCGTCGCACATGAGCTCCTCGGCAACGCGACCGCCCAAGAACACGGCGAGCTCGTCGAGCATCTCGTTCTTGGTCTTGAGGAAGTGGTCCTCCTGCGGAAGCTGCAGTGTGTAGCCCAGGGCCTGACCGCGGCTGACGATCGAGATCTTATGAACCGGATCGGAGTGCTCCAGGATGTGGCCCACCAAAGCGTGACCGCTCTCATGGTAGGCAATCGTGGTGCGCTCGACTTCGGTCATCACGCGACCCTTGCGTTGCGGTCCGGCAATCACGCGCTCCATCGACTCCTCGACCTCGTCCATCGAGATCACGGAACGATGACGGCGAGCGGCCAGCAGCGCAGACTCGTTGAGCAGGTTCGCCAAATCGGCACCAGTAAAGCCAACGGTCATCTGGGCGAGCTTCTCAAACTTAACGTCCTCGTCCATCGGCTTGTTCTCAGCATGCACGCGCAAGATCTGCTCGCGGCCCTTCACGTCCGGACGGTCGACCGTAACCTGACGGTCAAAACGGCCGGGGCGCAGCAATGCCGGGTCCAGAATATCGGGGCGGTTGGTCGCGGCGATCAGGATGACCGACTCGCTTTCCTCAAAACCGTCCATCTCGACCAGCAGCTGGTTGAGCGTCTGCTCGCGCTCGTCGTGGCCGCCGCCCAAACCGGCTCCGCGCTGACGTCCCACGGCATCGATCTCGTCAATAAAGATGATTGACGGAGCCTGAGACTTGGCCTCCTTAAAAAGGTCGCGCACGCGGCTGGCGCCGACGCCCACGAACATCTCAACAAAGTCAGAGCCCGAGATGCTAAAGAACGGCACGCCCGCCTCGCCGGCAACGGCCTTGGCCAGCAACGTCTTACCGGTACCCGGAGGGCCCACCAGCAACACGCCGCGGGGAATCTTGGCGCCCAGCTTGCGATAGCGGTCCGGGTCGCTCAAGAAATCGCGAATCTCTTCGAGCTCCTCGACCGCCTCATCCACGCCAGCGACATCCTCAAACTTGACCTTGGGACGCGTAGCCTCGTTGGTCTTGGCGTTGGTCTTGCCAAACTGCATGTTCCTATTATTGGCGCCCATCATCTGGCGCATAAAGTAGAACATGATGGCGATCAGGGCAATCGTCGGTAGCACGCTCATCGCCAAGTCGCCCCAAAAATCGGGGTCGTTGGTGTTGACGATGTACTTGGTGTCGGGGTGCTCCGCCATAAGCTCGGCAAGCGAATCGGAACCGACATAGGTCGAGGAAAAGCTCTTGAGCTCGCTCGTGTCGCCCTTGTCCTTTTTCGTCTTCCAGTAATGACCCGCCACGCTTCCGTCTTGAACCGTATAGGTCAGATCTTCGACGCGATCCTGCTTGATGGCGCTGACCATCTCACTCGTCGCGAGCTTAACGGTATTGCTGGAGTTGGCAAAGCCGGAGCCCATGTTAAAGAAGGCGTAGCCCAGAAGCGCGCAAGCCAAAATAAAATACAGCCAGCCCGTACGCGTGGGCTTCTTGCCTCCGGGCATCCCCGGGATCTTAGGCTCCCGGGGAGTCTGGGAATTGTTGTCGTTACGGTCGTCGGGCATCTTACGAATAAACCTCCGGTTTCAAAATGCCCAGATACGGAAGGTTACGATAGCGCTCGGCATAGTCGAGGCCGTAGCCCACCACAAAGGCATCGGGGCAATGGGTTCCAACATACTTGGGCGTGACGGCCGAGGTACGGTCCTCAACGTCCTTCCATAGGAAGGCGGCGACCTCCAGAGAAGCGGGCTTACGGCTCTCGAGGTTCTTCATCAGGTACTTGAGGGTCAGGCCCGAGTCCAGAATGTCCTCGACGATCAGCACGTCGCGACCACGGATGTCGATATCCAGGTCCTTAATGATACGCACGATACCCGAAGACTTCACACCGTCGCCATAGCTCGAAACAGCCATGAAATCGATGTTGGTCGGCAGCTCGATCTTGCGCATCAGGTCGCCCATAAAGACCACGGCGCCGCGCAGGACCGCAATCAGCACCAGATCCTTACCCGCGTAGTCGCGCGTAATCTCCTCGCCCAGGCGAGAGACGATACCGTCGATATCCTCCTGCGTAAACAGAACCTTCTCGATATCCGGATGTTGAGAAGCCATGACAACCCTTTCTTGTGCTTAATCGCCCACACACCGCCGTATGGACGCGAACTACACATTCTAGCAGCGCACGGGGTATATTTTCCAGCCCGCGCACCATCAGCGCGGGAATACCGTCAACGCCGCACAGAAAAGCTAGTGCGAGGAGCTAATCCGCGTCAACCACGCGAAGCAGATAGGCCACGCGCGTCGCCGCCGTGCACTTAAAACGTTCGTCCGCGCGAACGCCCGCGACCCATACTACGGCACCTCCCGGAGCCGTTCTTACCACGGGTACGCCAGAGCGGTCTGAAACAGGAATGCGCGCCTCGTTCAACAGGTCTGACACTTTCTTGCTTCGACCGCTCATCCCCAACGGGCACATCACGTCTCCCGGCACAGGGCTATCCACCCACAGGCGCGCCAATCGCGCCTCGGCGGGAATCTCCCCGCGCGAGCCGGCTAGCATCCGCTCGCTATCGCGGTCGGCGAACCCCAGGGCCGCCGCATCCACCAAGGCCGCAACCTCTCCGTCAGCAGCAAGCTCGCGGGCACGGTGCACGATATCGCGCCCCGGCTCCACAGCCATCGGCTCTGCTGTCAGCATACGCCCCGCCCCCAGCGGCAGACGACCGGGAACGGAGATCCAGTCGGCCACTAAGCCCTCGCGCGCCGCCGGGACCTTGAACGCCAGCATGCCAAACTCCACACGGGCATCAATTCCCGCAGGAAGCGTTACCGAACCCGAGCCCGCAGCGACACAGGAGAGCACGCGCTCCACGTGCCGCATCTCCGGTCGCGCGTCGGGATCGATGCGCTTAATCGCCAACCGCACGATACGCCGTGCAATCACAACCTCAGCGGCGGCAAGACGGCGCGCATCGAGCACCAGTGCGCCCGCCGCTTCCTTGCGCAGGCAGCTTCGGAACGCCTGTGCCGAAAGCTGGGAAAGAAAGGCGTCTTCGTCGCCCAGAATTTCGCAAGCGGCGCCAATCGTCTTACAGACGCTCGCGTTGCGCCGTGCCACCACCGGCATCACCCGATGGCGTACATAGTTGCGCAGGTACGAAACGTCCTCGTTGCTTTCATCTTCCCGCCATGGCTGACCGTGCACCTGCAGATAGCTCACGAGCTCATCGTGCGTGAGGTCGAGCAAAGGGCGAACCACAATGTTCCGACGGCGCGGAATGCTCGATAGACCCGCGGGACCCGACCCTTTAATGGCATTCATCAAAAATGTTTCCGCGCGGTCCGACGAAGTATGCGCGGTACAGATACGAGCCGCCGTCCGCGGTGCGCCCGATTCGGCACAAAGTTCGCGAACATATCTCCGTGCCGCGGCATAGCGCACCTCACGAGCCGCAGCCTCGATATTGCCCGATTCGTCATCAAAATAGGCATGCTCAACACACAGCGGCAAGCCGTATTGCGCGCACAGGTCACGTACAAAGGCCTCGTCGCCATCGGATGCCTCCCCGCGCAGATGATGGTTTACATGCAGCACGTGCAATCGCTCGCGCGCAATGGGAGCGACGCCGCGCCCGTCCTGGATATCCAACTTTGATGTGCAAGCCATAAGGAGCAGCGCCGTCGAGTCCGCACCGCCTGATACCATGAGCACTACGGGGGCAGCGGCCTGCCGCGTTGCCAGGGCGCTCTTATCCGTCCTCGGCGCGGCATGATGTCCATAGTGCTGAGATACCGTTGGCATTCGCTTCCTCCTCTATTCGTCCGCACCCATTGTATCCTTTGGAATCTTATGTCTCGCCTGCACCTTCATATCCTCGGCAGCGGCTCAAAAGGCAACTGCGCACTCGTCGAGGGACCTCAGGGGCTCATCATGATCGACAACGGCCTGTCCCGCCGCGAGACACTTAAACGCATGGCGGAGCTTGGCCTCTCGGCAGACGACGTCGCCGCTCTTGTAATCACCCATGAGCATGGTGACCATATCAAGGGGCTCGATGTATGGTGCAAGCACTGGCATGGTCCCCTCTTTGCCAGCAGGGACACCCTTTCATGCAAAGAAAACCTCGCGCACCTGCCCGTAGAGGAATTTGACCCCGGCGACACGCTCCCCATTGCCGGCATCCACGTGCAAACCTACTCAACATCGCACGATGTCATCAATCCGGTCGGCTATCGATTTAATGCTCTCGATGATTCCATTGGGTTTGCCACCGACACCGGAGAGTTATCGAGCAAGGCCATAGGCATCCTCAAAGACTGTCGAGTTCTCGCGCTCGAAAGTAACCACGATGTAACTATGTTGCGCGAAGGACCGTACCCACGCTTTCTTCAGGAGCGCATCCTGTCCACAAAGGGGCACCTCTCCAACAACCAGGCCGCCGAAGCCGCGCGAGAACTTGTTACCGATCGCACCGAACAGCTCATCGCCATGCATATCAGCCAGGACAATAATCGTCCAAGCCTTACCGTCAAAAGCTATGCCAACGCGCTTGATGCAAGTCTCGATGATGAACTCGGCAGCTCAGCCACCTGTCTTCAAGGGCCACGGAAGCTCTCGATACGCCCTGCAAGTCAGTATCAACCGACAACTATTCAATAGCCCACTCAAGACAACAAAAGGGGGCTGGGAATCACTTCCCAGCCCCCTTAATTCATACTCTCGATTGAAGCAGAGCCATCGTTAGTCGATAGAAATCTTCGTGACGTTCTTCTTCTCGACAATCTTGGGAACCGTAACGGTCAGGATGCCGTCAGCATACTTAGCCGAAAGGCCCTCGCTCGAAGCGTCCTTCAGATATACGCCACGCGTCGCGCTGTACGAGCTAAACTCCTTCTGCAGGAAGTTCTTGCCCTCGTTCTCCTCGTTCTCTTCGACATTCACGCTAATGGACAAACGGCCCTCGTTAAGCTCGACATCGATATCGTCCTTGGCGACGCCGGTCAGATAGGCCTTGACCTCATAGCCATCGCCCTTATCCTCAACGTCAACGGGGAACGCCTTAGAGGCAATCGAGTTGTTTGCAAGGTCGGTCATATCATCAAACAGATCGAACAGCGAGCTAGCAGAAGGACGAACGCCAAAAACCGAACGATAAGGAACCATGCTTGCCATGTTTACCACTCCTTTTAAGGACTGCCGAGTCATCTTCTAGGTGACTGGGACTTCTTTTGACGCTCATATATATGCCCAACCGCTTCTTATATATACATCGACTATAAAGTTTTTTGAGTCTATTGGTATAAGCATATCTAAGTCTATTTGACTAAGGTTTTGTCTAATAAACGGAATTTGAACGAGGGCTTAAATAATGTATGCAATCCCATCAAAACAAGACGGCTGGCTTACAATGGGCGCATACACGATATTGATGACGAACTAAGGGCATCATGGACGATCAAAAACAGGACAACACGTTTATGCCGGAGCAGGACGAAGTATCCAGCCCGCAACCGATTCGATTCCATCGCCCCCACATCTCGCAAGAGCCCATCAATGACCCAGAGCCCGAATATGTGACAAGAAACCGATATCAAACACTCGAAGATGCGCAAACGGGACGCAAGCATATGGGTGTGGCCTCGGGTGACCCTGTGTATCTGAAAGACGCACCATTATCTAAAAACAGCGCAAATAGGAATGAGCCGATGAAAGCATCCGCCGCTCATCGACAAAGAGGGCCTCGACCCAAGCAAACCTTGACGCACTCGGCTCGCTATCTCGAAACGCCAAAACAGGGAAAATCAATCTTCGTTTCGTCAAGTAAACGACGCAAGCAGCATCGACTGACAATCCTGCTAATGATCATTGTGGCCATAGCAGTTGC
>CABUVC010000002.1 GCA_902494855.1 uncultured Collinsella sp. | reverse complement strand
GACGCCGAGAGCGCCCTGCGTGCCAGCACGGCAAAGTTCCGCCGCCGCTGGGCCGCGATGGAGCAGATGGCGGCCGACGCCCACGTGGATCTGGCCGAGCTTTCGACCCACGGCCTCAACGACCTGTGGGATGCCGCAAAGGCGGAGGAGTAAGACTGCGGGAACGACGGGCTGACACGCCTCATCGTTCCCGCTAAATTTTTCGAAAATCAAGTGTATCCCTCGGCTAACTTAGGGCATAATGCAAAAAGTGCGACATGGCTAACTTACGGAGGCGCACCGACGGTGCACGGTCAGCCGGTCGCTTGCATCCACTACGTTTCCAAGTGAGAGGGAGACAACATGAGCGATATTTTGGACGTCTACGGTCGCGAGGTGCTCGACAGCCGCGGCAATCCCACCGTCGAGGTCGAGGTCGTGCTCGAGGACGGCAGCTTTGGCCGCGCAATGGTGCCTTCGGGTGCTTCGACCGGCGCCTTTGAGGCCTGCGAGCTGCGCGATGGCGACAAGGGCCGCTACCTGGGCAAGGGCGTTTCGCAGGCCGTCGAGCACGTCAACAACGAGTGCGCTAACGCCGTCGTGGGCCTCGACGCTTTCGATCAGCGCGCCGTCGATGCCGCGCTGATTGCCGCGGACGGTACCCCCAACAAGACCAAGCTCGGTGCCAACGCCATTCTGGGCGTGTCGCTGGCCGTTGCCCGCGCCGCTGCCGAGTCGGCGGGTCTTTCGCTGTACCAGTATCTGGGTGGCGTCAACGCCCACCTGCTGCCCACACCTATGATGAACATTCTCAACGGCGGCGTGCATGCCGACAATAACGTCGACTTCCAGGAGTTCATGATCATGCCGGTGGGCGCCCCGAGCTTTGCCGAGGGCCTGCGTTGGTGCGCCGAGGTCTACCACACCCTCAAGGGCGTGCTGCACGAGGCCGGCCTGGGCGGCGGCGTGGGCGACGAGGGCGGCTTTGCGCCCAACCTTAAGACCAATGCCGAGCCGTTCGAGTACATTACCAAGGCCGTCGAGAAGGCTGGCTTTAAGCCCGGCGTCGACTTCATGTACGCCATGGACCCGGCCTCGACCGAGTTCTACAACGCCGAGACCGGCATGTACGAGCTCAAGGGCGAGGGTGTTGAGTACACGAGTGCCCAGATGGTCGATTACTGGGAGAAGCTCGTCGACACCTATCCCATCATCTCCATCGAGGACGGCATGGCCGAGGAGGACTGGGACGGCTGGGTCGAGCTTACCCGTCGCATTGGCAACAAGGTGCAGCTGGTGGGCGACGACCTGTTCGTCACCAACACCGAGCGCCTCAAGAAGGGCATTGAGCTGGGCGCCGCCAACGCAATCCTGGTC
This sequence comes from uncultured Collinsella sp., assembly GCA_902494855.1. Lineage (GTDB taxonomy): Bacteria > Actinomycetota > Coriobacteriia > Coriobacteriales > Coriobacteriaceae > Collinsella. The sequence continues at coordinate 31,884 of CABUVC010000002.1, read as the reverse complement.
AAGGTCAACCAGATCGGCACGCTCACCGAGTCGCTCGAGGCCATCGAGACCGCCAAGGAGGCCGGCTATGCTTGCATCGTGAGCCACCGCTCCGGCGAGACTGAGGACTCCACGATTGCCGACCTGGTCGTGGGCGTCAACGCCGGCCAGATCAAGTCGGGCGCCCCGTGCCGCAGCGACCGTATCGCCAAGTACAACCAGCTCATCCGCATCGAGGACGAGCTCGAGGGCAGCGCGCGCTACGCCGGCAAGGCCGCGTTCTACAACATTCGCTAGGCAAACGGCGTGCGCGGGGCGGGGCTGACTCGGATTCGCCTCGCTCCCGCCGGGCGCTGTTGAGCACCATTGGGCGCTGGGCCGTGTGGCTCAGCGCCTTTTTTATGTCGAGCGAAGGCCGCCGAAGGCGTTGCGCGCGCTCGTGCTATAACTAAAAGACTTAGCGCAAACAAACCTCAACCGCACAAGGCGCACATGGATCAGATTTACGACAACAGGTACTATTCCGCCGGTTCGCGTGAGCCGTCACCTCGCCGTGCGCGTACGGTGCCGCTCGGCGGGCCCGATTACACGGGTGCCGCCTGTCCCACGCATCGCACGGCAGGCACTTCGCACTCCCATGCTCAAATGAATATGTCGACGCATCGCCTGGACCGTTCGTCGCGCGCGACGAACGAATCGCGCCCGTCTGCTCAAGCGCACGACAAGTCGAGCAGGCCCTCGAGCCGTCTTTCGGGCTCGGACTTCATGCACTACGCCAACGACAATGCGGTGGTCAAGGCGATCTACGACTTTACCCATGGGCCCCAGCGTGGGCTGTTTATCGGCATTGTTGTCGTCCTGGTGCTCGTGAGCTTGTATTTTCCCGTGCGCGATCTGTATGTGGCCAAGCGCTCGAGCGACATTTTGGCCAAGCAGGTCGAGATTCGCCAGCAGTACAACGACGAGCTGCAGAAAAGCGTCGACAAACTGCTCTCGGAGGAGGGCATTAAGGACGCGGCGACCGAGGATCTGGGCCTGGTGATGCCCGGCGAGACCAAGATTGACGTTCTGGGCCTGGACGACGATTCTGATTCGTCTTCGGGCAAGAAGTCGTCGAACGCCAAAAAGGCCAGCGAAGTTGCCAAGGAAATCGAAGAAGTCGGTAAGGACGCGCCGTGGTACATCCAGGCGCTCGACATGCTGTTTGGTTTTAACGGCGTCGAGGGCCAGACGGTCGTGTCCAACGGCAAATAGCGCCCGGAGGGGAGCCCGCAATGGCAGATTGCAAACGATATAAGGTGGCGGCGATCGACCTGGGAACGGTGTCGTCGCGACTGGTGTTGGCCCAGGTCGAGGGCGGGGCGATTGTGGAATCGTCCAAGCATACCGAGATTACCGATCTTGGCGAGGGCGTCGACGCGACGGGCCGCTTTTGCGAGGCGGCGGTCGAGCGCGTGCTTGCTGCATGCCGCATGTTTGTGGACGAGGCGCGTGCCTTTGGGGCCGTGTACATCTGCACCACGTGCACGAGTGCCGCGCGCGATGCGTCTAATGCCGCCCTGCTGCTGGACGGCCTGCGCGAGCTGGGGCTCGAACCGCAGGTGATTCCGGGCGAGGTCGAGGCACGCCTGACGTTTTTTGGCGTGGCGCACGACTTCGCTGGCGAGCGCATCATTGTTGCCGATTCGGGCGGCGGATCCACGGAGCTCGCGACGGGCGTCTATGCGCCGGAGCGTGGGGTCTTTGCGCTGGAGGGCACGCGTTCGCTGGACATTGGCTGCCGTCGTGTGACGGAGCGCTTCTTCTCGGTGCTGCCGCCTGCGGACGGCGAGCTTGCTGCCGCCGCCAACTGGGCGGGCGAGCAGTTCGCTGCCTATTTTGAAGGCCTGCCGAGCAATTTTGAGCGTGCCGAGCGCCTGGTCGCCGTGGGTGGCACCGTCACCACGCTTGTGGCGCTCGTTCATGAGCTGGAACCGTATGATTCGAGCTTTGTGCACCTGCGCGAGCTTTCGCTGGATCAGGTTTCGGCCGCTATCGAGCGCATGTCTACGCTGGATGTTGCAGGCATTGCCGCGCTGCCAGGCGTGCAGCCCAAACGCGCGGGCGTGATCTTGGCAGGTGCCGTGGTAATTCGCGAGCTCATGCGAGCCGGCGGCTACAGAGCGCTTACCGTGAGTGAGAACAGTCTGCTCGCCGGCATGGCCGCCACCATCAACGAGACCCTCGACGGTAAAACCCCCACCATCGCCTGGACCCCCAGCCTCAGCCCTCTCCAAAACTAGTCTTTTTGGGACGGGGCTACTTTGTCAGCTTGTCGATCTGTCCAATCTCCCAAAGCGGAATATTGACGAGCATGTCCTCGTCTCTATATGCCGCCAGGGAGGTCCTCACGCAGCGCATGAGTTTGAATTTTTCGCAGGCTATTTTCAGACTCTTCGCTTTAAGGTTCTCCGCCGCCTTGACCTCAAGCGGAAGTACAGTCCCCATGTGATCGATAGCAAAATCGGTTTCGGCATTGCCAGAGCTAGATGACCAGTACGCGGGGATTTTGCCTTGCAGCAAGAGTTCCTGTGCGACGTATTGCTCGGTGAGCGAGCCCTTAAACTCAGTGAAAACAGCGGATCCGTTTAGGACGATGGTCGGTGGGAGGTTGGAGAGCGCGCCGAGGATGCCAGTGTCGATGCAAAACAGCTTGAAGCCCGAGAGGTCCTCATAGCTCGAAAGCGGTGCCCTGAGAGCGGAAACGCGCGGCACCTTATGAACGATTCCGTAATCCATGAGCCACTGGAGGCTCTCTTCAAAATCGCGTGCGCGCGCCCCGGGGCGAAGGGCTCCGTAGATGAACTTTTTATTTTCCTTTGCAAGCTGGCCGGGGAGGGATTTCCAAACCAGCCTCATGCGCTCGACGATGCGGGCGGGCGCATGTTTGCCAAAATCGGATTCGTAAGCCTCGATGATTTGTTGCTGAAGCCTGCGGGCTTCGATGAAATCGCGGGTCGCGGCAAAGGCGGAGACGACTTCGGGCATGCCGCCGACAACGAGGTATTCCTTAAGCAAGTGCTCGAGCTTTTCGGTAACGTTTGCCAGAAGATTCATGTCTGCGGCAAGGATGGCGTCGGCGAGCGGGTCGCCATCGACGGCGCGAACGAACTCGGTAAACCCCATGGGACGCATGGTGAGCTGGTCGATTTTGCCGACGGGAAATGACTCGTTTTCGCGCCGGAGCGCGAGGCCCATATAGGAGCCGGCTGCGACGATATGGTATTCGGGCGCAAGCTCGTTGAAGTACTTGAGCGAGGTGATGCCGCGCGGCGCCTCTTGGATCTCGTCAAAGATGATGAGCGTGTCTGCCGGCGTTACGGTTCGCCCGCGAAGAAGCTCTATCTGGGAGATGATGCGCTTGGGGTCGAGGTCTCCATCGAACAGCGAGCGTGCGCTCGGCTCGAGCATAAAGTCGAAACGAATGATGTTTCGATACTGCTGACTCGCGAATTCGTTAAGAAGCCAAGTCTTTCCTGTCTGGCGGGCACCCTTAAGCAAGAGGGGCTTGCGATTCGCTCTTGATTTCCAAGCGATAAGTTCACTCATAAGCTGTCGCCGCATATTGCCTCCCAACTCTCTTGGCTAGTATAAGGCCATTTGGGCGTTTCCTTTGGAAAATGTGCGAGACAACCACGTTTTTCCATCGGAAAATGTGTGAGACAACCACATTTTTCCATCGAAAAATGTGGGAATGCCAATCTAAGTTGCGGTGAAATAGTTCTTAAATGGGCTGGTAACCAGTCAAAACAGGAACTATTCCACCGCAACTTCTAAAGTCCACCGGCATCCACAAGAAACGAGCCCGCATCCCTGGGGGACACGGGCTCGTAAACAATACGTGGTAGGGGCGGTGGGACGTCTGCGTATTTGCTGCGCAAATACGCACCGGCTTCGGCCGCCTGTCGGCGTCCTCGCCGGCTCGCTGCGGACGCTGCGCGTCCGCTTGACGCTCGCCCCCTCGCGGGTTCGAGCCCCACCGGCATCCAAAAGAAACGAGCCCGCATCCCCAGGGGACACGGGCCCGTAAAAGCCAAATGGTAGGGGCGGTGGGACTCGAACCCACAATCCTTGCGGCGAGAGATTTTAAGTCTCCTGCGTATGCCAATTCCGCCACGCCCCCGTGAGACTAGAAGTCTAGCACAAGCCGCCCGTTACGCGTTGACAGCCATCGAGTGCTGCCCCGACTTTTCCAAGTACTCGGCAAACTTGGCCTCGTCGCCCTTGTTCTTGTACTGCAGAGCCAGCAGATACTCCAGGCGGCAGCGTTTGACCGGGTCGTCGCCGACATCCTCGAGCATGCGCTCCAGCTCGGGAATGTCGTTGTGGCGCTTGAGGATCATCGTGTCGTACATCAGTTGGCATTCGTGTGCGACTGCCTCAGCCTGACCGCCCTCAAAGCCCTTGATCTCGTGCAGGAGCTCCTTGGACTTTTTGCGGTCCTCCTGGCCAACGTAATAGTTAAAAGCTTTGATCACCAGATCGACGCGCTGCATCTTGGGCAGGTTGAGTCCCAGCAGTAAATCGAACATCTCGTCGGCGCGCTCATGGTCCTCGCGCAGCAGATAGGAGTTCAAGCGCAGGTAGTCGCGGTTGTAGCGCGGGTACAGCATGCTGGTGAGTTTGGCGTCGAGCAGGCGATCGAACTCGTCCCACTGCTTGGCAGCCATAAGCTGCTGCAGACGCTTAAACGTGGTACGTTTTTTGACGCTAAAGAACACCGACACGGCGATGCAGATGATAACGACGGCGGTCCAGAGTGTGCGGGAATCGGGCATATTGGGGTCCTTAGTCGCTCGTAAAGCGAGCGGTATGACAACACGTACTAGATGTATTATACGCAGCGTGCAAGCAAACTGGCATAAAAGCGCATCGAGGCCGAGCGCCATCGCTCGCTGCGGTACACTTACCTAAAGTAAACCATGAAGGGAGACATTACCTATGAAGAAGATCGTTTTGGCTTGCGGTGCTGGCGCTGCCACTTCCACGCTCGTTGCCCAGAAGGTTGCCACCATGCTCGACGCCAACGGTTACGCCGACAAGTACGAGATCGTGCAGTGCGCCATCTCCGAGGCCAAGGACGCTTGCGACGAGGGCGCCGACCTGCTGATCGCCACCACCGTTGCCCCCGAGGGCCTCACCTGCCCGTACGTGAGCGGCGTGCCCTTCATGACCGGCATGAACCGCGTTGCTGCCGAGAAGGCCGTCCTCGACGTCATGGCTCAGTAGGCGCTGACTGTATGGGTGAGCAGAACGCCAACCCGGTCGAGCTCTTTGGCATGCGCGTTGCCCATGTGGGCATTAACGCCACCGACCCGGCAGATGCGCTGGAGATCGCGGAGCTGTTCTCGACGATGATGGGCCTGCCCGTTATCGAGACCCCGGTTTCGTACTTCAACGATTCGCTGATCGAGGTCATGAAGCAGAACGGTCGTGGCACCAAGGGCCACATTGGCTTCGCTGTCAATGACATCGATGCGGCCGAGAAGTGGTTTGCCGAGCGCGGACTCGAGGTCAACGAGGAGTCGCGCGTGCTGCTGCCCGACGGCGGCACCAAGCTCGTGTACTTTAAGCGCGAGTTCGCCGGCTTCGCCGTGCACCTGTGCCGCGAGTAGCGCACAGGCTGCCATAGCTAGCAAAAAGGGATAGGGCCGTGTGGCCCTATCCCTTTATTTATGCCGAGGGGCTTCCTAGCGCGGCAGGCGAATCGTAAAGCGGCTGCCGACGCCCTCGACTGAGGTCACGCCAATGACACCGCCATGGCTGTCGACGATCCACTTGGCAATGGCAAGCCCCAGACCCGAGCCCTGCGCGCCGGCATCGCGTGCGTTGTCGGCGCGGTAGAACCGTTCAAACGCGTGGGCTGCGGATTCCTGGTTCATGCCGATGCCCTCGTCCTCAACACTTATGTCGATCGTGCCCGCGCCCGCATCCGGCGTCACGCCAAACGAGATGGATGTGCCCGCGTCCGAATACTTGGCGGCGTTCTGCACGATCACGCGCAGAGCCTGCTTCACGAGCGCCACGTCAACGGGCGCGTCGCAGCGCGGGTCGCTGGTAAGTGCGGCATCGTACGCCAGTCGATATGTGTGCGCGGCATCGATCATCTGCGATTCCTCGCATACCTCGCCGACCAGTGCGGCCAGGTTGGTATTCGCACGCCGCAGGACCGTGCGCCCGGCATCGCCGCGCGCCAAAAACAGCAGCTGCTCCACGAGCTCCTGCATATGCTCGCTTTCGGCCTTGAGCGAGGCAATGGACTCTGCCAGCACGTCCGGGTCGTCTTTGCCCCAGCGGTCGAGCATGTTCACGTAGCCCTGAATCACCGCGATGGGCGTGCGCAGCTCGTGGCTCGCATCGTTGACAAAGCGCATCTGCTGCAGCTTGGCCTCTTGCATCTGGCGCAGTAGGCGGTTGAGTGCAACCTCGATGCTTGCCAGGTCGGCGTCGCCGGTGGTGACGCTCGGCGAGTCGACGCTTGCGCGCTCGATGGCCTGCTCCAGTGTTTCCATCTTGCCGCCGGAGAGCTGCATGCGGCCGAGTTCGTCCACGCGCAGGGCCAGATCGTTGAGCGGCGCCATGGTGCGGCGCACGCGGCGGGCGCCGCCGAGCATGTTGAGCACGCTGATGACCTGCCCACCTGCAACGACAAGATAGAGGGGCCACAGCGCGATGAGGTCCTGCGCGAGGGGGAAGGTCTTGGTGGTGCGCGCAAGCTCGACGGTATAGGTGAGCGTGGCGGGGTCCCAGCCGTGCGCGGGCGTCAGCGACATGCCGCGAACGGTGGCGCTGGGGATCCATCCTGCGGTAAACGCGCCGTTGGGCAGCGTCTGGTTGTATCCATAGACGAGGATCGCCGCCGCAATAACCAACAGTAACAGATCGAGCCAGATGTGGCTCATCAAGCGGCGCCACATATAGCTCCAGTTGATGGCGCGGGCGATGGAGGTGACGCGCTTGACCTCGGCGTTACGCACGGCAGACATAGCCCACCCCGCGCACGGTTTGGATGATGCGGGCACCGCCGGCGTCTTCGATCTTGGCGCGCAGGTGCGCGATGTGCACGTCGACGTTGTTGGTGTCGCCCACGTATTCGTAGCCCAGCGCCTCGTGCGCGATGCGCTCGCGCGTGAGCACGGTTTCGGCATGCGTCATAAGCAGGGCGAGGACGTCGAACTCGCGGGCCGTGAGCGCGATGGGCGAGCCGCCGACCGTGACTTCGCGGCGGTCGGGATCGAGCGCGACCGAACCCACGGTGAGCGCGGCGGGGGAGGGCGCGGCAGCGGTCTGGGCCGTGTCGGTTGCCGGGGACATTGTGGCGATACCGGCGGCCGTGCCGCTCGCTACGCCAGCCCCGGCGCTGGCGCCGCCAACGCCCGAAGCCGCTCGCACGGCTTCCGAGCGCTTCAGTGCCACGCGGATCCGTGCGAACAGCTCCTCAATCGCAAATGGCTTGGTCAGGTAATCGTCGGCGCCGGCATCGAGCCCGGCCACTTTGTCCATCACGGCATCGCGCGCGGTGACCATAATCACCGGCACATCCTTGTGCTTGCGGACACGCCGCAAGACCTCCATGCCGTTGAGCTGCGGCAACAGCACGTCGAGCAGAATCAGATCGTAGTCGCGCTCCAACGCCAGGTCAACGGCGGTGCGTCCGTCGGCGGCGTGCTCCACCTGGTAGCCCTCGTGCTCCAGCTCGAGTGTCACAAAGCGGGCGATTTTCTCCTCGTCCTCTACGATCAGGATTCGTGCCATGCGTGCCCCCGTCTGCGATTACTTGTCGTCGTTGAGATTTTGCTTGATGTCGTCCGCGGCGTTAGCAGCGCTATCCATAAGGTTGTTGATGCTGCCGGGCACGTCGCCGTCGCTGTCGATGCGGTAGCGCATGCCAAAGAACAGGCCAATCAGCATCAGCCATATCGTGGCGCCCCAGGCAAACAGCGCGACGATGGGAATCAGGATGGGGATGTTGAGGATGATCGCATCGCGGCGCGTGGCGATAAACTTGGTGTCCAGACTCAGGCGGAAGAGCTTTTTGAGGTACTCCCACACGCTGTCCATCTTCTTGGAGAAGTCGGTCTTTTCACTCGACTTTTCGTAGGCTGCCTGCGCGGCGACCATCTCGGCCGAGGGCTCATCGACTGGCGCGGACTCGGTGGCGGCATGCGCCGACGTGGTCTGGGTCTTGCCCTGCGACTCGAGCCAAATGATGGCATCCAAAACGTTGCCGTCGGCAGCGTCGAGCGCCGCCTTGGCATCGGTGTAACTCACGTTGCACTTGGTGCGGATGGTTTCAACTTTTTCGAGGTCGTCCATGACCTGTCCTTTCGTTCGATGGGCGCGAGCGTTGCGTTCGGCGGCCTGCGTTGCGCGGCGCCGCCCCGCCCCTTGTTCGAACTCTATAGTGCAGGTTATAGATTAAGCGATTCTTGAGCCAAGATTAATGTTGGATGAGTTTTTGGGTGGTGCGGAGGCGGGCAGGGGCAGAAAAGGCAGGTTTTGCGTGGCGTGAAGGAGGGGCGGTCTGATCTTTGGGATAGCTGATAGCGAGGTCTAATACTTTTCCGAGAAGTGAATGAGTGAAAACGGACCCCCGAAGCATCGACACTTTAGAGGTGCCGCTTCCTGCGGTTTCAATGCTGAAATCCCACGATTTTGCCGCCGAAAAATGCGGATGTTTCAGGGGTCCAAAAACAGCCGTTCACTTCGCGGAAAAGTATTAGACCTCAATAGCGGGGATGGGGTGCCGGTGCAAAACGGCGTCAGAAATGGGGTAAACAAGGCAAACGGATCTAATGGATCAAAAATCACGTTGCGAAAGTATGAAAATATCCTACAATTGCAGCATGAAGTACTTTAGCAACATAGCGGCGATAAGCGAGCTTTCCGAGAGCGAGGGCGTGTTCACCACAGCCCAGGCGGCTCGCATGGACATCTCTCGAGATGCGCTGGCGCACTCATGCCGCGCAGGGCGTCTTGAACGGATATGCCACGGCGCCTACCGGATGTCTGGAACGCAGCGCCGAGACACCGACGAACTCAACGCCTTTTGGAAGCTCACCAATCCCTCCCTTTGCGCGTGGGAGAGAAAACGTCAGTGGGATGGCATCGCCGTGAGCGGTACGACAGCGGCGAACCTGCAGCAAATGGGCGATTTCTATCTGTCCCCCTACAGGATGACCGCGCCCATGCGTATCAATACAAGAAACGAATCCCTTTCTTTTGTAAAGCGCGAGATTGCTGAGCGGGACATCGTTTGGCTCGACGGCCTGCCGGTAACTAAACCCGAGCGCACGCTTGTCGATCTTTGCCTCGATTGCGAGGATCCCTCATTAATTATCGATGCCTATCACGACGCGCTTGGACGTGGACTCGATATACAACGGCTGAAGGATCTTGTAGAAGAGAACTCTAAAACCGCCAAACGACGCGAGCTGATAGCGCCTTTGCTGATGGTGCTGAACGGGTAATGCGAAACGGAGGACATGGTGAAGTACAAAACGCCTGCCGCATTGGAGATGGCTGTTAGGAATGCCGCAAGAGAATCACCAATGGATACTAATCGGGCAATCGTTGGTTTCTACTTTCATCGCTTCCTATGTCGCGTTTTTTCAGAAGATGACGGCAGCTTTGTGCTCAAGGGCGGTCAAAGCGTCCTGGCGCGAACACTCGATGCACGTGTCACAAGAGATATTGACTTGGTTGCTCAAGAGGAGAGTCTCGAAGAGGCTATTGTCGATCTGGTGCAGGCTGCTTCGATTGATCTGGAGGATTTCGTTTCGTTCGTCTTTGATCGTGCAGAGCAGATCAAAGACGAAGATGAGTATCGGTGCGGTGCGAAGGTGTGGTTCACCCCCTTTATGGGAACCAAGAAGCTACAGCCAATTTCAATTGACTTGGTAATTGATGAAGTGCGGGGACTTGAGCCTGAGGTTCTTGCGCCGATCGATCGTCTGAATATCGAGGGGCTCCCAGTCTGCGACTATCGAGTATGCCGAGTGGAGAGTGCCCTTGCAGATAAATTGCTCGCAATGATAGAGACGCATGAGGGCCGTGCTTCATCGCGAATCAAGGATATAGTCGACATCTTGGTGTACGCGAAAACTTGCTTCGTCGATGGGGCTACGCTTGTCGAGAGGGTCGAGAAAGAAGCGTCTGCCCGCAAAGTGGCAATGCCGGAAGAGTTCGTGGCGCCTCTCTGGTGGAAACAAAATGGTTCTGCACAGTACGTAAAGATGGCGAGGCAGGCGGGGGTACTTGATCTCGCGGGGAACATTGCTGGGGCAGAAGAGGTCGTCAATCGGTTGTATACACCGTGCTTTAATCATTCGGCGAATGTGTGCAAATGGAATCCTCAGACCACGGGATGGGAATAGGCTAGATAGTTAAGCCGGCGGCAGAATTAGTTCCTGTCGCCGGCTTAAGACGTTTCTACTGCCTATGCGCTATTCGCAGGTCTGGTCGACCACCTGGGTGACGGCCTTTTTTGCGCCTTCGAGGTCGCGCTGGGCTTGGGCGACAGTGGCCTCGGCTTGTTTCTTTGTCCTTACGACCTCGGCAAAGCGGTTGATGGATTCGCTATACTCGCGTGTGCGCGGGTCGAGCGCCGGCGGGACTTCGATCTCAAACAGGTTGCTAGGACGGATGGCGCGGATGCTGGCTGCTTCAGTTAATGCTTGAATCAGCTGCGCCCCGTGGCCTTCGGTAAGGTATCCAACAATTATCTCCGAAAACACTACGCGCTCATCTTCGGTCATCGTTTGGAATGACGGGCGAATGACGGTGGTGTTATGCGAAGCAACCAGATGCTGCTTAGCGTCATCGGAGCTGACGACGAGCAGGTTGGACGCGCCGTAGCGACCCAGCATGCGCGGCATGACGATATCTCCAGCGCGGAGCTCATAGCGATCGAGAACGCTGGGGTCCACCTTTACGAATTTAGAATCCGAGCTATTTTGATTATCTGAAGCATCTACGGGCAGAAGATTGCCGTCCTGAAAATCTTGAGATGAGATTCGGCGCACCTCGACTGCGTCAATGTCGTTCGATGTCGTGCTCTCGCGGGGCATGAATGGCGCGACTCGCGTAAAAGAGTCACCGAGTGTGGCGCTGTAGTTTCGGGTGATGGCGATGAGGCTGATTTTGCCTTTTGAGAGAGCGGCGTGGTGTTGGAGCAGCTCGCGCGTGGCAAAAGTGGACGTTTCGATTGGCGTCGATCTTGGCGTATTGGTATCAATGCGGGCCCAGTCAGGAGAGATAGAAAAGGTGATATCAGAGTAATACGATGTTTTAGTCACATATTGAAAACGCGGTCCGGGCTCAATTGCGCTGCGAAATGCAACGCTGCGATTTCCTGAAGACAGTATGAGGAGCGCGCTTGTCATGTAGGGCCTGGGCTCGGAAAGTGGCAAATAAACGACGCTCTCGATGAGCCCTTCGCGTATCAAAATCGTGCGTGCTTGTTCAGCTTTATCAAGTAAATCGGCGGGAAGTACCACGGCTGCTCGAGTGCGGCCCGAAAGGGCGAGAGCATACAGGCACCAAATAAAAGGACCCCAGTCGCAAAAATCAAGGTAGCCAGGCTCCAAATAATCGATGAGCGCGGCACTGTCTTTTTCGATATCGTGCTTATTTGCGCGGTAGTAGTTTGATGCATCGACAAACACCGGCGCTGCATCATCATCGCTTGCATTCTGCTTGCCGGGTTCAAGCTCACAAATATCGGGCACGCCGTTACCGTTTAGGGTAAAGCACTTAGCGAGATCTTCGGCATCCACAGCGCCAGGCAGACGGACAGTGAGCAGGCGACTGCCTTGTTCCAGGTTAAGCGCGCGTGAGAGGGCGGCGGCGGTGAGACGTGGCAATGATGTTGTTTCACGCATGTATAGAGACCTTTCTTCTTAGTGGGTTATATATTAGCAGAATAATTTGATAATTTCTAATGACGAGAACAGCGCACTGTGCTATCCTCGAAGCAATCCAAAACCAACTCAATATTAACTGCTTGATACAACCGCTATACAGCCTTTAGGCAAACTGCGCTATCGAGCAGGGCAATTTCACTTACGAAGCAGCAGGTTAGGTCAATAACTACTACCTATGCCTCAGAACATTCTAAAACTTAGAACAAACTTACCGACAAACATTTGCAACTGGACAGGAAGAAGCATCCATGAAGAACGAAGACAACATTTATGAGGTATTCCTCAACACGCTCGACGAAGACCTCCGTGGCATGTGCGAAAAGAACGTGAAGGCAGAGAAGCCGTTTCCGTATCCGTACTGCGGTGAGGAGAACGTTGAACGCCTCGCTAAGGCGCTTGTTGGCGTACTGGAAAAGCATTCACCCGATATTCCCGGGCTGGTGCCCGAGCAGTATCGAGACGATGTGCACGAGGCTCGCGAGCTTTTGGCCGCGGCGGCGCTCGCTTTGCTGTCGCTGTACTTTCCCCAGCGCGATAACTGTATGCGCTGCATGGCCATCTTAATTAGCCTGTTTCGGCACGGAAGCAATCCGCGCTTTAAATCGAGCGGCGTGCTCATGTTTGAGCAGGTTTCGACAGGTATGAAGTACTCGTCCGAAAAAGGGGGACGCATTCCGTCTCGCTTTGTGCGAAGCATCGACTACAAAAGACCCAGCGACCACGTGCATCGCGATGGATCGCATGGATTTACGGCGGACGAAGACGATGCCGTCATGTTTTTCGAACGTTACCGCGTGATTCAGCAACGCGTATTCGATGCGAGTTCGCGTTTCAACTTCGAGCTATGTGTCAAACGCCCGTTTGAGGCGCTTTCGGACAATCGGCAGAACTTTTATTACAGGGAGGAAAAGATGGAAACCGATTTGGCAACCAAGGTACAGAGGCTTCGGGACCGCTACACCCTCAACTACGCTCAGGCCAAGGGATACGACCTGCTCGACAAGCTGATGATCGAGTCGTTGCTTGCGTATCTGCGCGACGGGACGGTCTCAACCGTGGCGCGCGAGAGCTATGTGGCGCAGGCCGAGCGACTGATTGACGGCGCGGTCAAGTTGCCATGCGCGACAAGCCCCAAGGAGGGCGAAGACATCGGCCGTATTTCCTAGCAACTACGCAGAACCATCGACAAGAAAGGGGCCGTGACATGTCGGTCATTAAGATGTACGGCTACGAGGCCGCACAGCAAACGGAGTATCAAGCCAAGAAGTGGGCGACCAAGGAGGAAATGCAGGCGCTGTCGTCCGGCGATGAGCAGCGCGATGTGATCTTGGCGCACGGTGCCACGGTTGCTTTTTACGAGGGCGATAAGCACTGGGAGACGAGCGTGTCCAACAACGTGTTTGTCTTTGGCGGAACCGGCAGCGGCAAAACGGCGAGTTTCGTTTTGCCCAACCTGCTCAATCACCACGAATGCTGTTATGTGGTCACAGACACCAAGGGTGAGCTGCTGCGCCGTATGGGGAAAGGCTTTGAAGAGGACGGCTACGAGGTAACGGTTCTCGATACTGTTAATCCCGAGCGGTCGGCCGGATACGACCCTCTGCGTTACGTGATGGATGTCGAGGATATCCCCACCACAGTGGCGGCAATCATGGAGGGGGTCGATCCTGATGGGCGCAGCTTTAGGAACGACCCGTTTTGGGACAACGCGAGCGATCTGCTGCTCCGAGCGATTATTGGAATCCTGTTCCTTTTGGAGTGCCTTGCCGGCACATTTGCGCCGGGTGGGGATCCCACGGCTCCGCGCCGCTACCTTAAGATGAACAACGTCTTTAAGCTGGCCGCGCTCATCAAGGTCACGGGAGATGGCGAGGGCCGATTTCCGTTGGACTACCTTGTGGGGCAGGTGGAGTCCAAGGAATTTCTTGGCAGGTATGAGTCGGCGAACGCGGACCTGTATGGCGTTGAGCAGTACCGCGATTTTCGCGGAGCAGCCGATAGGACGCTTAAGAGTATTCTGATCACACTCAATGCGACCATCTCGCGGCTTAAGACTCCCCAGCTCATGCGCGTCTATGAGAAAGATGAAATGCGTCTTGACCGTATCGACGAGGGCAAGCGCGTAATCGATCTTAAGGTGAGCGACAACGACTCGACCAATGCATGGCTTGCCAACGTTGCCCTTAAGCAGCTGTTTAACCTGACCCAGCGCCGCGCCGACGCCAGCCCTAGTGGGCATTTGCAGCGCCGCGTGCAGTTTATTCTGGATGAGTTTCCCAACGTGGGCCGCATCCCCGATTTTGAGCGGAGTATTGCGACCGTGCGCAGCCGTGGCATGAGCTTTTTGATGTGCGCGCAGTCGTTGAGCCAGCTCGATGGTGTGTATGGCGAAACCACAGCTCATACCATCCTCGATAACTGCGACAGCTTGGTCTACATGGGCGGCGGCAGCAACATCGCGACGCAGAACTACATAAGCGAGCTGTGTGGCGAGTCGGTTTTGGGCACCAAGTACGTGGGCGCCGAGCGCACTGCCGTAGATGTACGCGGTTGCGTGATGACCCCAGGCGAGGTTGGGCTTATGCCTCGCACCGATTGCCTGGTCAAGGTGACCGGCATGCGTCCCTTCCGCGCCAAGAAGTACTTCTGCGGCGACCATCCCAACGCGGCCAAGTGGCTGAGGGATTAACCCTTGCAGCCTCGCGCATTCTGACCTGTATTTTGGCTGCACGGCCTCTGTTTGCCATGTGCCGTGCGGCCAGTTTCCCTTATCGATTCCATCTAGAGAGGAATTAACCATGTCCGTTATGTATCGTGAACCCAGCATCATCAAGAAGTCTAAGGACGGTCGCGTTGCCGCCGTAGATATGGCAAGCGAGCTGCTCAACAGTCGCGTGCTGCTGCTGGAGGGCGAGGTCAACGACCTAACCTGCAACGGCCTCATTAAGTCCATGCTGGTGCTGGAACATCAAAGCGCGGCCGAGCCCATCACCCTCATCATCAACAGCCCGGGCGGCAGCGTTACGGCGGGGCTGGCGCTCATCGACACCATGCAGTCGCTCGACTGCCCCGTGATCACGGTGGGCGAGGGCGTCGTGGCCTCGATGGCCGCGGTGATCCTGGCCTGCGGCGACCACCGCCAGGTGTACCGCCACACGCAGGTGCTCATCCACCAACTGATGGGCGGCACAGGCATGGCGCAGCAGACCGATATCGAGATTGTGGCCCAGCATACAGCGGCCATGCGCGCCGAGCTGGACGAGCTGCTGGCCGAGCATGGCAACCTGAGCGCGCAGGAGTTCCACGAGCTCACCGAGCGCGACTGCTGGTGCAACGCCAAGCGCGCCCTGGAGCTGGGCCTGGTGGACGAGGTGATTGCTCCGAGTAAGAAGGCGCTCTAGCGGGGCATATGCCCTACAAGCACGTTAAACAGGGCGAATGAGCACGTAGTTGAACAGCCAGAAAGAGGTTGAACATGAGTAGGATTTGGGATGTCGACGGTATTGAGTGGGAAGATCTGCCCACCGTGAGCGACCTGCTGTGCGCTGCTGACACAAAGATCCTGGCACCCGAGGTTGCCCTGCGATACGGCGGCAAGCCGGATGACCGTGGCCGTGTCGATAACGAGCGCGACCTAAAGCGCGCCCGCCGCAAGATCAAAAAGCTGCGGAAGATAGATCCCGAGCCCAGCGACAAGATCGTCCTGTTGCCCAAGCATGTCATCAATCGTCGCAATGCGGACCACGGCTTTGGCTATTACGACGTAGAGCCGTGCGCTTTTACGCGCGGTGGCGCGCAAAAGCTGGGAGAGGACGCGTGCGCTGAAGTGTATCCGTGGGACCTGTTCCTGCTCAACGAGGAGCCCACAAGCGTCGTTCTGGGCTATCGCGTATGGCTCGGCGGCGAATGGGACCTATGCGAACGTTATCGCTTTTTGGCTGTGGCGTGCGCCAGCGCGCTGCATCGCTTCCGCGAGCAAAAGGAGCTGCGCAAGTGTCTCAAGAAGGACGATGCAGCCTGTGACATGGGCGAGGATGAGGTGATCGAAGGTGTTCGCCAGGACGTGCTGTATCCCGAGGAGGTAATCAACGCAAAGCTCGGCGGCTATTGGGATACGAGCCTGGGGCTCAATCTGCCCTGGAAGGACGAGCATTTCGAGACCTGCGTACGGATCGACAGGGCAATCGATGACCTGTTTGCCGAGGAGACGAAGCGCAATGCCGCGGAGCTTGGGAGGAAGCTTGGGCGTGGGTATGAGGGGTGCGGGGAGTGGTTGGACGGAGATTGACTGCAAGAGTGGTTCCTGTGAATGATCGGTGGCGGCTCGGCAATAAACTGTCCGAACGAAATGATAGAACGATAGCGTAAATAGCACCCGTACTTTAAGGAGTTAACAATGGAAATCGCCTATAAGGAACTGTTTCGTGTAAACCGTCCTATCTACGGTCCTGGACCAGGAGGTTTCTTCATTAAAAGATTCAAGAAAAGCGGATACAGCGAGGCTGAATTACTCGATTTAATTTCAGGAATGGACTTCTCTCTCGCTGGAGCTGATGGGGACATTAGCCTGGAAAAGAAATGCAAAATAATCGAACGGGCGGTTGCTGAGACGCATTATACGAGCTGGGCCCTTAGCCTGATTGGCATCATTGCCTCTCTTATGGCTGGAGGATATTTGTCTGCGCTGATAGCCAGTAATCCAACTTTAGCCGAGATTTTCATGGTGCTATTCCTGGTTGCCTTGGGAATATATGCGTGGTTCCGGTATTGCTTTGAGCGAAATAGGACCGTGCTATTGTGTGCGTTGAATCACATAAAGACGCTTCAACCATAGCCCATAAGGGCGAAAGACTCATCAATTACGATTCAAGATGTTGCTTGACGGGACTATCGAACAAGGCGCTGTTGGTCGCTAGCCATATCAAGTCCTGTATAGTCTCTGACCCAATGACGGAGCGCCTCGCGCCCGACAACGGATTACTCTTGAACGCATTGCACGATTACAGGAAGGAATGACCATGTTCGATCTCAAATGCTCGATGCAGGCCCAGCTCGATAACCTATGGCTCAAGCCGGAAGATCTTGCAGGAGGTCTCGGCATTCGCGTCTCGAGCGTCCGAAAATGGCTCGACCCCGAGCTCGACTGTATGCCGGTCAAGGATGCCTTCGACTGGATAAGCGACCAGATCGAAAAGCTCGGCGACCTCACACTGCAATGCTTGAATGACGCGAACGATTCCTACGAGAAGTTCGGCCAGCATATCGTTCGCTGGTACCGAGATGAAGATCTGCCCGATACTGAACCGGGAGGCCTTTACAATCTCGCGAGCCGCCTTGCCGCCGACCAACTCGCCGCGAAGGGTATAGAGTGCTCTACTGTCTATGCATCCCGCGACGGCGAGTGGATCGAGCAGAACCTGGACTTTTCCCCCGATATCGATCTCAAGGCTGCATTTGCCGCGCAAGCGGACGCCTTGGGAGTACCGACGTCCGAGATCGCGGCAGCATTGGGTATTACAAACCGATCAGTTAAGGACTGGAAAAACCCCAAGCGGGACACGATGCTGCCGGTAGACGAGGCATGGGACTTTCTGGATGAATACGCCGAGGCGCTTGATATCCGCACGGCCGAACTCCTCGAAAGCATGCCGAACCCGATGCCGTACCATCCTATGACTCGCCTCGGAACCCTAACGAAACAGCAGAGAATCGACAACCGTGCGGCGCAGGCGGCGGCTAGACAAATCATGGGCGACGGTAAGGTCGTAGTCGATTTCGTATATGTCTAAAGCCGTCCGGCGGTCATAGGCAATTGCACCCTGATGGATGGACCGCAGGTGAGGCATGCGAATAGCCAGGCCCTACTTCTTCGCATCGCCGCGCGGCTTGTTCTCATCAATCCCGCGCAGGTCGAACTGCTTGCTACCCCGTTTAAGCACGAGCTGCCAGCCGCACGCATCGCAGATTTTGACGAATTCATCGATGGTGAACCGCGTGTTGTTATGCAGGCGAGTAGACAGGCTACCCTTCTGCTTACCGGTTTTAACGGATGCATCCTGCAGAGTCATGCCGCAATCCTGCACCATATAACGAATAGCGTCCGATGATCCGATCCGTTCAAGCACTGAATACCTCTTTCAAATATACGATAATATATTTTGATTATAGCCAATCTAGTTTTATTCTAGAAGTGGCGTGACAATCGGATACTACCGCCGGTGCCGGATCGCGGCCCAGATGTATCCGACTAGCCCCCGAGATTGCGCTTTTTGGCCGTGGTGTGTGCCAGCGTGCTGAATCGCATCCGCGAGCAAAAGGAGCTGCGCCAGTGCCTCGAGGGGGGGCGATGCAGCCTGTGATATGGACGAGGACGAGGCGATTGAAGGTGTTCGCCGCGACGCGCTGTATCCCGAGGAAGTAATCAACGCCAAGCTCGGCGGCTCTTGAGATGCGAGCCTGGGACTCAACCTGCCCTGGAAGGATGAGCATCGGCAGACTTGCGCGCGGATCGACAGGGCTATCGATGACCTGTTTGCCGAGGAAAAGTAGCGCTGTGCTGCGGAGCTTGGGAAGAAGCTTGGGCGCGGGTGTGAGAAGCGCGGGGAAGTGCCGTTGTCTCAACTATTCACCGACGAATGAGAAAAGGCGGTGAGTGCGGTCTCCTGCATGATTATCCTGGACCTATTGAGTGAGCGGTGCGCGGGCGAGGAGCAATCATGGCCGGCCGTGGAGACAAATGGTCGAGGGAAGAAACCCTTGCGGTTCTGTTCCTATACCTCGCCCTGCCGTCAAAAATGGTTGATGACAAAAGCGAGGATGTCCAGGCGTTAGCCAAGGCCATTGGCAGAACGCCGGGCGTAGTTGCTTAAAAATCTGGAATCTCGCATCTTTCGATGAGCGTCGACGCGCTCGCGGCAAGGTTGGAATGATCCATGCAAACAAAAATGGACAAGCTAGTCTGGGCCAAGTATTCCTTTGCTGGAGATGAACTCGTCGAGGAGGCGACCGAGGTTTTCCTTAATCGCTTTGATTTTGAAGAAGCGCTAAGCGATGAGTTGAAAGAGGCGATTGGCTTTGATTTGCCAGAGGGCGAAGAGCGCGAAGCAATTGTCTCGATGCGAGTGAACCAGGAGTTCTTTCGAAATACCTTGCTTACCAATTACAATTCAAGGTGTTGCTTGACGGGGCTATCGAACGAGGCGCTGTTGGTCGCCAGCCATATCAAGCCCTGGACAGCCTCTGATTCAAAAACGGAAGGACCTGCGCCCGGCAACGGTTTGCTTCTAAATGCGCTACACGACAAAGCGTTCGATCGGGGGACTACTCACCATTAAAAAGGACCTGAAGGCAGTAATGTTCGGCGTGGTCGGACACGAGACGCCTGAAGACAAGTATTTGTGACACTACAACGGAGAGCCGACAACGCTTCCGAAGCGATTCGCCCCACGAGCTGAGTTTATTGAGTATCACAATTATATGGTGTTTAAAGGGTAGGGTTTAACTCGTCTGCTTTCAGTGCGTTTCTCACATAATTGCCTTAGCCCTTCCAGCTAAGTCGGTATTGAGGAATGAGGAAAATTCCAGCAAATATTAGAGTGCGGCGAAATATTCGCCCGCCGTCTTTTATGCGTTCTGCAATTCGGTCGCCTAGTGCCTGCCTTTGTTGCACCTGGTGCATGTGGAATTTCAGCCGTCTACGTCAGCATCCACGTCGGCTGGAATTCCATTGAAATCAAATGGTCCGCGCGTGCGGTCGTATGCAGCCATGATAACGTCAATAGCGTTTACGGCCCCAATTGCTTGGCACAGGTCGACACGCTGCTCTAGGAAATCATTAAATCTGGCGCGAAGCTGCTTGGCTGTTGCGTGAATGAAAAAGTCGGGATCTTGTTTTTCGAGTTCGGCCAAGAAGATGGTGTCCAGCCTTGCGCATATGGCTTCAATGCGGCGGGATTCCTGGCGGAAGGCGTGGCTTGCCACTTTCGAATTCTTCGTTAGTAAATAATCGAGGTAATCGCTGAGCGATTGTTTGAATTCGGGCAATAGCTTGTCGTACCGAGATTGAATTGCTCCAGGTGCGATCGCGGGGTCTGGTTCAGTACGTCCAACAATGATGTCTATGGATACGTCAAATACATCTGCAAGACGCCATGCAGCAGCAAGTGGAATTTTATCAGGCCGACTTTCATATCGTGCGTACGTAGTAAATGGAATGCTCAGGGCCTTGGCGAAGCTTTTCGCAGACTTGTATCCAGCCTCTTTTCTCAGCTCCTGTAGATTGTCTTTCATAGTCGTCGGCTTTCTCTGACTGTGTCTACGGAATAATGCGCATTGATATAAATCGATGATAATGCATCAAACATATATTTCATAATCTGATATATATGTTTGATAATAATTATTAAATTATGAGATAATACCAAATAAAGATAATTAAATTATATTGAATTTTACATTATGGAACTATTCGAGCTCCCTGTTCAATAAGAGGTCTTGAGCAAAGACAATGCGACCATCGAGGAGGGGCTTAGATTATCAATATCAACGATTGGCGTTTATTGCTGGAAGAGCAAGCGGTTTGGGCGGAAGGGCTCGACTTGAATGGGGCATAAGCGATGTTCACTATACTTTTTCTGCTTAGTTGCGTAACTGATTTATGCGCCAGTTTCTGGTGTTAATATTTAGCTTTTGCCAATTACCAGAGGTGCGACTGGAGGGTCATATGGTTAAATCCATAACTGAAAACCGCTGCTGGGACTATTCGGTTTGTAGTAATAAACGATGCTCATCCCTTGTCTATTATTGGGGGCTTTAGCTCGTGAAATACGGTTCTGTATACACAACGAATTCTCTGGCTGACTTTGTTGTTTCGCTGCTAAAGGTCGAGCGCGCTTCTGCCCGCACGCCGTCTTTTGGCGTTTGCTTGGACCCGGCATGCGGGGGCTCTTCTTTACTTAATGCCGTTGCACGCGGTGATGTTCGGCATTCGTTACTTTATGGCGTTGACGTTGACCCTGAGGCCATAGAGATTTCACGCACTTATTCCGAAATAATAGGCTCGGAAATAATTTATAAAGATTTTCTGCGTCCATCTGCAAAGACGGATCCGAAAGCGTATTGGCTGGAGCGTTTGGCTCGTGTCGACACAATTATTGCTAACCCACCTTGGAGCTCCGACCGTATTTACGATCGTGATGAGTTGCTGCTGCGTGGCTATAAAAATGTTGATGGACAGTATGATTGCTACGCCCTCTTCGTAGAGCTTTCCATGGCCATATTACATGCGAATGGGTTTGCTGCCTTTATTCTCCCCGATTCATTATTTTCGGCAACAGCTTATGGTTTACGTCGATTTATTGCTACGAAATATGAGATAAAAGTAATCGCGCGTCTTGGAGAAAAACTTTTCGAGGGGGTTCATCGTGCGACAACGGTTGTCGTTGTCCGCAAGTGTATACCAAGTGATGCCAGTTTAACAAAGTGCTTCCGGCTTACGACATCGGATAGAAAGGCCGTTTTAGGTGGAGACAAGACGCTCGAGACAGTTTTTGAAGAACAATATCGCGTTAAACGCCAGATGGATTTTCTAAGAAATGAAGACTGCCTATTTGATATAGATGTGGCAAGTGAAGATCATGCGGTTATTGAGAGAATTAGGTCTCATGGAGGCAAATGGTCTTTTGACGTTTCTTTCCATCGAGGTGTAGAAATCTCAAAGCGCGGAACCGTCTTTTACTGTCCGAAATGTGGTGGAGCAAACACCGCGGCGTTATTTTCGGGCCTTGCTCTTAAGCGTTGTAAATGCTGCGGGCGCGAGGTTGAAGTGTCGAGCTCGGAACTTGAATCCGTCATGCAGTTCAGGCCCGCCGATGGTTTTGTTCCTATATTTGTTGGTGAATCTGTTGGACGATATTCGTTGTCATGCCAACGGTATTTGAAACTTGGAGTTGAGGGCATTAATTACAAGGACCTTGATGATTATAAGCCCATGAAGATTCTTGTTAGAAAGACTGGGTTAGGAATTAAAAGCGTTGTTGACGATAGCGGCAGGATGGTAAATCAAGCTGTCTACTTCTTTACCGCAGGCGAAGGGTTGAGAGAGGACGCATTGTACTTTTACAATGCGCTGCTTAACTCGAGGGTTATTTTTTATTACTACATGAAGCTGTATGGTGAGAATGAGTGGAAATCACACCCCTACTTAACAAAACGGATTCTTCAGGAACTACCGATCATCAGATTTGACAACAAAAGTGAACTTCATCATCAAATTGCTGACGGCGCTCGGAAACTGAATCTTCACTACACGGCGGCAATCGATGCGGAACTTGAGTTGCTTGTTACGCTAGCATACGGCCTTGATAGAAAAGAGGTCGAGCGTATCAAGCACGAGATGGCGGAGCTGCCCGATTTGGGCGCACTGAGGGAAATGAAACAATAGGCATGTATCGCTACATTGGCAATAAGACAAAGCTGTTAGAGCAGATAACATCATTGGCTTCAAATTATCTAAGCCCCGGAGGAACTGTTGCCGACTTAATGGCCGGGACTGGGTCCGTAGCTGCTGAGTTTCGTCGACTTGGCTACCGCGTCATCGCTTCTGACATTATGACGTACAGCAAGTGGCATCTTTATGTGCAGCTGCTCATGAATCGTACGCCTTCTTTCGAGGGGCTGAGCGATTTATCGGTTGAACCTGAGTGCCATTACGTGCAAGTGCTAAATTATTTAAATGAACTTGAACCGGTCGAAGGCTACTTCTTCCGCGAGTTTTCTCCTTCAGGGCTTCCTGCAAATGGATGTCCAAGTAGGAAGTACTTTACATCGGATAACGCTGCAAAAATCGATGCAATTAGACTTAAGATAAACGAATGGCGCGATGAGGGTAGGATTTGCCAAATGGAGGAGGCGCTTTTGCGTCACACTCTGATTATGGCAGTCAACGAAGTGGCAAATATATCTGGAACCTATGGCTATTTCCTGGCAAATTTTACCGCAAGTGCGAAAAATGCCATCCATCTAGCTCCGGTATCCATTAATACTGGAAGAATTGATAATGTGGTTCTTCAGGGCAGGGCAGAAGACCTTGCTGCTGGGGTTACTGCAGACCTTTGCTATCTGGACCCTCCTTATATCAAACGCCAATATGCAGCGAATTATCATATTCTTGAAACGGTCGCACGTGGTGACGAGCCTGTTGCTGCTGGCAAGAGTGGGTTACGTCCTTGGCGCGATCAGTACTCTGATCTTTGTACAAAAACTAAATCAAAAGATTCCTTCGCTAAGATTATCGAGGATATCCATTGCCCTGTTTGTTTGATTAGCTATAGCGAAGATGGACTCTTTCCTGTCGAGGATCTTTGCGACGTATTTTCTGCTTACGGAAAAATTGAGGTTAAAGAAATTGCATACAAACGTTTTAGGTCAAATTGCAGTTCGTTGGCAAATGAAATAAAGGAGTTCATAATAGTGCTGGAAAAATGGTAAGCACCGATTGAACGAGGCGGTCGAATGTTATTTGTGGATGAGATTATGTACCGTCACCTGACTGCCGCTGACTTTCGCAATATCGAAGGTATTAAAAAGCCTGATGGAGGCGGTGGCCAGACTTATATCGACCTTTCCGGTATTGACCCAAATGAGGCCGTGGAGTTTTTCAAATACTGCCAGATTGACGAAGACAACCTGAAGGCAAAGGAGATTGAAGAGGGTACGCCCCCTTACAGAGTCGACCTTATACAGACGGGCGGCGTCGATTGCGAATATAACATGCAGGTCTATAAGCGAAGACCTAAAAACTATACGATTCGCGACCAGTTCAATAATCGTTTCCCGGGGTGGTCTGTACGAGCCGGTTTTCCTACTATAGTCGGAGAGGGAAAACCATTTTGTGCTGGTGGTTCATATGATAATGACGAAACCGACCCATACGTCCAGCCCATCATTGCACATCTGACGATTTATATTGTTAGAACCATTAACCGGTTATATTTTGCTGACTACCTCTCTGATGCTGAAATCCCAAAAGCCTGGCCTCTTGGTTTTGGTCTCGAAAAGCTCTTAAAAGCAAGCGAAAATGAAAAAGCAGCCGGAATTATCAAGCCCCGTGGGCTCATAGAATTTGTCAATCGTCGAGAAAGCGTGAGTGCCAAATGACGTTTAGGAGTACCGACGCTACAAGATATAACAAAAGCGATTTTCTTGAAGAAGTCTATATGGACGAAGCGTCTTACGATGCAATCGTCTCGTTGCTTAAGAGAAAAAAGAATATCATTCTCCAGGGTGCGCCGGGTACGGGGAAAACCTTTGCTGCTACACGATTGGCATATTCGCTCATGGGCGCTACCGATAATACGTGTATAGAGAAGGTTCAATTTCATCAAGGATCTTCTTATGAGGATTATATAGTCGGTTTTAAACCTACGGCTGATGGGCTTTTCGCTGCTCAGGAGGGTTTGTTTACCAAGTTTTTTCGTCGAGCGTCAGATAGAAGCCATCGGTTTGAAAATTATTACCTCATAATCGACGAAATTAATAGAGCAAATCTTTCAAAAGTATTTGGAGAACTGCTCATGTTAATTGAAGCTGACCATCGTGGTGAGTCATTGGTGGTTCCGGGATTGCCAGAACCGTTAACGGTTCCGAAGAATCTATTTATAATTGGCATGATGAATACCGCCGATCGCGGTCTCGCGCTGGTTGATTATGCGCTTCGAAGGAGATTCGCGTTTTACTCTATGAGTCCGGCGCTCAATCAGCGCTCATTTATAGACTATATTGATTCATTGGGTAACGATAGACTAACCTCGCTCGTCGATGCTGTTCGTCGATTAAATGATGTCATTTCGCATGACTCTTCGCTTGGGGAGGGTTTTTGTATCGGGCATAGCTATTTTTGTTTCGATTCTGCCCCTACGGATATTGAGGTCAAGTCTATCGTTGACTATGAACTGCGGCCTCTTCTTCAAGAGTATTGGTTTGATTCGTCCGATAAGGAAATCTTAGATGAACAGGTTTCTCTTTTGTATGAGGCTATAGATTAGGATGTCCAATACGGCTGCGAACAACGTCGCAATCCGTAACATTTTATATATGATTGCGTATGCGACTGGTATTTCCGGTAGTGATGCGGAAGCGGTGTTCGCGGACACCTTGAAGGCAGTCGGCAAAGAGCCGTTCGATGGACTCGGTGAGCTTTTTGCAATTATCTTGAATGATGCTGTAAAAAGAGAGTATTTGCGAGGGCTTGAGCGTGTCTATTCGCCTCATGAAGAGCCTCTTGCAGTCCTGAGAGGTCGGCCGCTGATTCAGAAAAGCATCGCTTTAAAAGCTCGGGGGACAATGCGTTTGCAGTGTCTATATGACAGCTTCACAGCCAATACCTATATGAATCAAATTGTTAAAACTGCAATAATTCAATTAATCCGCAGCCATGATGTTTCTCCGCGAACGCGAAAGGGACTCAGGGCAAGCGCACTATACCTATCTACTGTCGATTCACTCGAGGCTAATTCGATTGATTGGAGACTGGTTAGGTACAACAAACTCAATCAGAGTTATCGATTCTTGATGGCGGTTTGCCGGATGGTTTTGGAGAAGAGCATTCCTGTTCATGATGAAAACGGTAATGCGGAATTTTCGTCTATGTTGAGCAGCCAGAGGCTCTCTTCTCTATTTGAGAAGTTTATACGTGAATATTATCGCAGACATTTTCCGCGGTTAATGCCTGCTGCGCCTATCGTTGACTATGGTATTGGCGTAAGGTCTCAATACCTACCAAGGTTGCGCACGGATGTCGTGCTAACAGGGCCTAGCTATAAACTAGTGATAGATGCTAAGTGCTATGGAACAATTCTTGGAACACACTGCGAGAAAAAGATACTGAGTCCTGAACATAGAAATCAGATATTTAGTTATGTTATGCATTGTGCGCAGCGAAACGCGAGCGTATCCGGAATGCTGCTCTATGCCCAAACGTCTATGGAGGGTCCGCTGGATGAATGCTGGTATGAACTTGGCCACTGGTTCTACCTTAAAACTCTTGATTTGAATAAACCATTCGAGAATATTGCTGAACAACTCAATGAAATTGGCGACCGTATGATGTCGGGCCTATTTGTGCATTCCAAAGACGTCTCGGAACGGGAATTGCTTGAAGCCGAAAAGGGGCAGATAGACTAAGTAATTTGGGTGTTGATCCGTTTGGATACTGCAGAATACCGTGAAAGTCGCCGTTGCTGTTGCTCCAGCGTATGAGACCTATGCGCTCATCGGTTCTGTTTTATTACTAGCGGTCTGCCCTTCGGCGCTTCCGCATGCAGCCCTTGCACATGTCGACCGGTTCAGTTCTGCTTTTCCGGGCCATATCCCTTTGTATACACGGTAAAGCTAAGGTCTTCAATCGTTCCGGTGCTGTAGATGCATGCGTCGGGCGTGCTCCATGTGTCTTGGACGGTCGGGTCAGTCCAGACATATTCGGGCCCATCGATTCCAAGCAATGGGATGGGCCTCGCCACGTGGTCGGCGTTATTTATCTGTACAATGATCTCCAACAACATGTGCAGTTTTACATGCCATGAGCTGTATGGATGCTCACCTGGCCCCTTGTAATCCAGTGTGCACTTTGAGTGTGGGCTTTCGGCGAGCTGGCTTAAACATTCAAAAAGCGTTGGGTACTCGGCTCCAGGAAACTCGACTTGTACATACCGATTGCCATCGCGGACAAATCCGTACCACAGCACGGGGTATGGATACTCGAGCCTATCCGGCCGCTTGATTTTCGCTCTACAATTGGGCTGGTTGACGATAGACAGCCACGTCCTATAGAGTTCATCGGAAATGAGGTCGTTCGCTTGGTATGCTGGGCCAAGACCATCGAGGACAAAGCTGCCGAGGCGCTCAAAATAGTGGGCACAATCCGTTAGGCCCTTTTCATATGCCGTTTCGGTCTTTCTCTGCATATTGAGCGCGACATCGCGGGGCGATTTGCGACCAAGATGTTTTTTGGCGTTATATCGCGGGTTGCAGTAGAGCTTGGTTGCCGCGTTATATCGATCGCAGTACTTGCTGTTAGGACCGGTCGGAAAAAAGAGCGAACCGCAGGTTTGGCATGATATCGGCATAATGCCGCACAGCAGCAGCTCGTGAAGGATGCGGGCATAAAGGCTTGCAAAGGACCATTCCTCTTCGGTGAAGTAGAGCTCTCCTGCCTTTGAAATAACGGCTTGAAGCCCAACGAGCCTATTGAGGTTTTCCTGGTCGTTAAGCTCTGCATGCGTATGGAAGTCTCCATTTGCGAAGATCTGGTTCTCGCGCATAGCTTCGAGATAGTTTTTACGAAACGCCTGCATAAAGGGGGCGCTGTTCATGCGCTTTATTCCATTCAAATGCTCTTCGAGCTTTTGAGCCGTTTCGTTTCCGGGCAAGTGTTTTTTGGCTGCGTATACAAAAGCTTCGCCAAAGCGGATGATTGCCGGCAGCTGCTCATCGAATAATCGAAATTGTCGCGGGTCGCTTGTTTTGATGGCGGCTGGGAAAAACTCTTCGTTTTGCGCGAGCAGGCTAGGTGCCTCGGTGTTTTTAAGCAGCGGGGTAAGCTCCAGACATTCCTGATAAAAAACAATGAGAAGCGCTCGAAAGAGATCGATATTGGTGCAGACGCAAGCTGTTTCTATCTGAGATTTCGCCTTGGGAAAGTTGCGTATAGGATTGTCGCGGTCATACGGCACCGGTGCTGTTAGATCGGTCTCGCCGTTGGTAGCGTTAATGCTCATGTCGTTCGACTCGAGCTGCAGATAGGAGCTGAAGAGGGACGCCATTTCTTGCTTGTTGAGTTGGCCCGATGTTGTAATCACTGCGCGGTACAGGCGGTTGATCTCGTCGCACTCAATAGCGTTGTTGTTCATCCAGCAGCTGTAATAGCGATAGTCGGGAATCGCCGTGATGTTCATGACACACTGTCTACAGACATTTTCAAGGAGATATCTGGCCATGCCGGAAATCTCTCCGTGTGCATGGCTTGTAATGGCTTTGTCGAATATCGGAGCAAAGAAATCGAGGTCGCGTTCCTTTTGTTTTTGAAGGTTGATAGCGATTTCAGCTTCGTTCAATTCTGCTTGGGTGGGCTCTTGGTCGGGATCGTCTGGATCGAGCCAGTCGTCATGGTCTGGCTCGGCTGCGCAGTCCATCGAGGTGTGTTGCGCAGGGTGAGGAGCAGCAGGGGGCTGGCGCATGGCGTTCTGCAGGTCGATATAAAAGCGACGGTTTGCTCGTTCACGAAAATGGGACGCAATCTCGTTGAAAAGCGAGCTTAAGTCGACGCGCAATAGGTCGTTGGCTATGGAGACGAGACTCCATGCGCTTGCATTGCCGGATGTGTTTCCGTCGCCGGCACAATCAATCTCCGGCGTCCTGTTAAGAAGTAGCATACGGGGATTGACAGGGGAGCGAAGAAAGCCAGCCTCAAAACCCCAGTTAAATGCTTCTTTTTCGGACTTAAGCATTGATGCTCCAAACAGCCAAAATTTAAAACGCGATAAAAGTCATATTACGCGGCTGTTTGCGGCTGTTCAATGGAGTCAAGCGAAAAGGGTTAAAACCAGGGAGGCCGTTATGTCCGATCGCATCAAACTCAACGAAGGAAACATTGATGTATGCGAGCGCGAGGTTATCGCTCTTCGCGAGATTATCGCCGCCGCCATGGGTCGCTTGCATCAGATGCGCAGGCAGTGCGAGCGAGGCTACGCGTCTTCGGAGGATTTCGAGAATGCGTTGGATGTTTACGGAGTGATCCGTGGGCGAGTCGATGAGCTTGACCAGCTTGGTTTCGAGTTCAGATGGTCGTCAGTTCCCGATGCAGGGATCGATGAGTGCGTCGGGCTCGAATGGATTGAGGACGACAACTCTCCACGAGATCGCGGTTTCGATATCGCTTGTTAGTGTGTCCGCACGGCTTGGTATCAATGGGGGCGAACAATCTCTAATCGGAGCCGACTAGAGGCTGCATCCTAGTTGCCGGCGATTCCGGTTTGATTTCTGTTGAAAGGAAAATCATGAACACTTCTATTCAAATTTCGTCCAGCGCCGTTGAGTCTGCGCCCCGCACCGCCAGAGGCGAGGTCGTCAAACTCGTGCAGGGCGCGCTGCTCGTTGCCGTTGCCGCGGTTGCCGCTGCCGGCACCGCCTCCGTCGCCGCCCCGTTTTGCGTCTGGAAGGGCGAGGTCGCGCTGTTCCTGAACGAGTCGTTCCATGCTGCCTTCTCCATCTCCGCGATTGCGGAGTACGCGTCGGCTGTGCCCGGGTCCGATTGGGCGTCGCTGCTCGTGGCCGCGCTCATCGCGGCCTACCCTGCCTACCATGCCGCCTGGCGCGTTCGCGAGGGCCTTGGACTCAGCTGCGAGGCTCCGGTGTTCAGCGGGCGCGTGTCGCGCTCTCTCGCCGCGCTGAGCGCCTGCCTGCTGCTGGCGATGCTGTTCATGGGCTATGGAACGAGTTGGCTCATCAACGGCAGCGCGATGGGTGACCAGAGCCTTGTTGAGTCGGGGCACAATGTATGGGCCGTTTCCATCATGATCATGCTGGGCTGCGCCCTGATGTGCCTGTTCAAGTGGTTCCTTGCCAAGGGCCCCGGACGCAATTTCGGCAGCGGCTTCGCTATCGAGCTTGTCCGCCTCGCCGACGTCCTGCTGAAGCGCGCGAGCTCGAACCTGGTGTTGTGCTACGTGGCCGAACTGCTTGCCTGCCTGCTGGCACTGACCTTCATTGCCGTGGCCTATGTCGTCGTAAGCGTGGCCATCGTGCTCGCGCTCGGAGCCGTCGCCTTGGCGGTGTGCCTTGCCGGGATTCCCGTTATCCTTGCTGCCTCGTGGCGCAGGTAGCGGGGCGACCATGCAAGTTCTTGTCACGACGTGAGAAAAACATGCAAGAATCGCAAGCTCTTTTCACGCGATGAGAAAAACTTGCAGATTGGCGCGATGGTGACAACTCTCCGCGTGAGCGCGGGTTCGATATTGCTTGTTAATGTGTCCGAACGGTTGATTGGAGACAAAATGTATCCGGACTATGAGCGTAACAACTATCCCATGAGCATTACGGATGAGGATGGTCCGTTCCTGGTCATGGAGGCGGAGCTGTTTTACAACGATGAGCTGAACGATGAGTTCAAGAAGAGCAGGGCGCGCCATTACTATTCTTGCGCAAGTGCTGCTACGGCACTTTTTTACTGCAAATCGCTTGCAGACAAGGACGACAATCCCTGGTATGTAAGCTGGGAAAAGGCGGTCGAGCAGTATCCGCTGGAGAAGCGCGAGAGCGCAACGATGCTCTATTGGGTTGAGCCGACCGATCCGTTAACGGCCCTCGATGCCCGCTACCCCCAATACGACCTTGAGCCATATGTAAGTAAGGCCATCCGCGTCGCCAGTTCATATTTGGTGGAACTCGACGATAGTGCGTATTCGATTGATCAGCTGGATGTTGAGGATGTCGACAACTTGCTTACTGCTGCCTGGTTTTTGATCCAGAAACTCCAGGAGGGCGGTTGCATGCATGACCCAGATGCCCTGGATAAGATCGAAGACGCTACGTATGACGCCTATACAGCGGTCAAAAATTTGATTGAGGACGAAGAGGCGGCCAGGGCCAGTTCGAAGTCTGATGAGAATCTCTAGCCGCTGCATTGAACGGCGCGCCTGATCGGCAGGCTGTCGGCAAAAGTTCAGACAGCTTGCCGATCCCAGTCGCTACATCGTTTCCTTACTCGCGGCGTAATGTTCCGCCTGCTTAAGGGCGTCCTCGTAGGCGCGCTGCTTTGCTTCGTACTCTAGCGCGTAGCGCTCCTGCTCCGCTCGCCCGGGAACAGGCACGGTCATGCTTCGCAGGTCCATTGGGGCAAGTTGCACAAGCGCGTCTCCGTGCGAGGTGTCCGCCAGTTTCTTCTGCCCCTCATCGGACGACAGGTATGCCAGGACAAACTGGGCAAGCAGCTCGTCCTCAAAGGTAGCGCAGAACATGGCGTCGCAGGGGACAATGCTCTCAAACAAAAGACCGCGCTCCACGGGGCGCTCAGAACCGACAGAAAAGTGGCCTGGCGTGATGAGGGCAAGCTTGAATGGAGGCCCGACGCGTGATATGAGAAGGCTCGCCTCGCGGGCGTCGATCGGTTTGGCCTTCCGAAAATCTTCGTAGTCTACACGGCTTACATCGTAGATATCTGTATCGGGGACACGCTCAAGTACATCTTCTGCGGCAATGATTGCGCCATCATGAAGATGCTTTAGCGACAGGTAGTAGCAGTCGTGCTGTTGGTAACTGTCTGTCGGATCTGATTCGGGCAGTTTGGTTACAACGCTGCGGGCGGTGCCGCGGTAGATTGGCGCTAGCGACCCAAGGGGGATGAACATTCTCTCGTCGAACGATCCGCTCTTTGTATTGGGTAATAGGGGATAGATGCCGTTGCCCTGATCCTCGAGCCGATGCCAATAGACTGGATTCTTTTGATCGCCGTAGGCTCGGTCGACGGAATCGAGGAGCTGGTGCAGAATCTCATCGGTCATTTGCTTGTCGTCAAAGCTCCTGCCGTCAAAAAGGAAATACGGATCATTGGGCTCGCCGTCGCCAATAAAGAGCAGCGCGCGACCCTCGGCCTTTTTGGCAATGGTGTTGGGAAGAAGCACAATGCTCTTTAGCAGGCCGAGGTCACAAAGAAGGCGACGTCCATCTACGGCTCGCGCCAGATTGAACAGACGGTCAGAAATCTGAATGACGGCCGTAGCGTGGGGCCGTGAGCAGGCAATGGATGCCGCAAGAAAGATGTAGTACCACTCAGTGACCGAAAGCAGATCGGGGATGCCTGCGCTGCGTTGCAGCTGCTTCGAGCGCGTTCTGAGGAAATCCAGGACTCGCGCATTTGCCGCATCGATAGATGCCGGGAATTGGGATAGCG
>CABUVC010000001.1 GCA_902494855.1 uncultured Collinsella sp. | reverse complement strand
GCCCTCGAGCGTCACCATGCCGCGCGCGAACATCGTCACCACGCTCGGCAGCTCAACGTCGTTTTTGCGCGCCAGGTTTAACAGCGAGGTCAAAAACTCACCGATATCCAGATCCTTCAGGTCAAGGCCCGCAAAGTCAGCCACGATAAAGTCCAAATCGGACAAAAAGGCCGAATGATCGAGCTCAGCCGAGTCGCCACGCGTCACGGCGAAGCGCATGAGCGAATCCTTGAGCTTGGGCACGTCACCCTCGGCCACGGCGAAAATCATGTCCTTGACGATACCGCGATCGTGACTCGACATGCGTCCGACCATGCCCAAGTCGATAAAGTAGACGATGCCGTCCTTGAGAATGATGTTTCCCGCATGCGGGTCGGCATGGAAAAAACCGTCATCGAGCACCTGCGTCGAGTAGTCCTCGACAATCGCGGCACCGATCTTTTCCAAGTCATAGCCCTCGGCCACCAAGCGTTCGGGATCGGCGATCGAAATGCCGTCGACGTAGTCCATAACCACCACGTGCTCGGTGCACAGGTCCAGATAGGATTTAGGACACGTCACGCCATGAACGCTCTTATGGAACTCGTAGAAGTCGTTGAGGTTTTTGGCCTCGGCCAAAAAGTTGGTCTCCTCGCGAAACGAGGTCCACAACTCCTCGACTACGCCGTGCAGGTCAACAAATTGATCGGTGTTGACGAACTTGGAAACGATACGCACCACCGAGCGGATGATATCGATGTCCTGTGCCATAACCTGCTGCGCACCGGGGCGCTGCACCTTGACGGCCACGTCCTCGCCCGTCACCAGACGAGCGCGGTGCACCTGCGCGAGCGATGCGCTACCAAGCGGATTGGGGTCGATCGCATCGAACATCTCCCCCAGGCGCAGGCCGTATTCCTCTTCCAAGCAGCGGAGCACTACCTCGTACGGCACCGGCTCCACGTCGGAGCGCAAGCGGCGCAGCTCATCGCAAAAGCGTTGCGGCAGAATCTCGGACCGGTTGGCCAGAATCTGCCCCATCTTGACGAACATGGGGCCGAGTTCCTCGAGCAGGCGGCGCAAACGAACCGGCGTGAGGTTATCCCACACACGGTACTTTTTGACCAGGCGAACAATCTGCCCGATGCGTTCGCGACGACCCGCCGGCGTGAGCTGGTATTCCTCGTCCGGCGCCATCGCGTCGGGCTCCTCTGGCACCATATCGACAGCGCGCGGCTTCTTGCGAGCGCCCGAGACGGCGGCGTCGACCTCATCGACAACCGCCGCCTCGTCACCCAAGGGATCTAGATTGTTGTAATCGGTGGTGGAATCTGCCATCTGCGCTGCTACTCGGCCTCTTCGGTATCCTTCGCATCGTCGGCCTCAACAGACTCGACGGGCACCGAGGTCACGTTGTCCTCGACCGAATCGACGATGTCGCGCACATGGGCCAGGAAGGCCGTACGCTCGGGCGCGGTCATAACGCGGACGCGAGCCAGAATGAGCTCGTCGAGCACGCGTTGGGCCGCGGTCTCGCCCTGCACGCCCAGACGCTCGGTCAGATCGGAGATGGTACCGCCGGCCTGCTCGAACATGTCGGACACGCTGCGGGCGATATCGGGGGTGGCGGTGTCCTTGCGGACCTGCTCGCCTTTGGTGTTAAGGTCGTCGAGGACCTTCTTGCCGCCTTCGACAGCAACGGCGGCAGCGCCAAAGCCCACGTTAATGGCGCCGTTAACAAGCTGATCGAGTTTCATAACCATGGTTATCTCCAATCACAAACAACTGCATTGGCGTTCTTGTACCCAAGATTGAGTGAAAGCGACAAAGCGTTTTAGCGCTATTCGATCGACGGGAAATCCCTATCTCACGTTGTCGTTCATCGCGAAAGAGTTCTTCATGGCACAGCTCGTGGTGTAGAGCACCTTACCCAGTAGAGCATCGGTCTCTACGCGAACACGCTCGGCAAAGGCCTCATTGGCGCGTGCAAGTTCGGCAGGTACCTCGGCCTCAGGCAGAGCGGCTACGGCAGCATCGACGTCATGGATCTGCTTGTGGCCCATGCCACCGACCTTCTCCTGATAATCCTCGACTGCGCGACCGCACTCATGGAAGCGGACGTCGGCCAGCGCGCCGATCAGGCGGTTGGCCCAGTAGAAGTTTTCGGACGTCACGCGAGACTGCGTGTCGGCATAGTACTCGGGCATGGTCTCGACATTGGCGTACAGCGGCACGAGCGCGTTAAACGAGTTGGAGCCAAACGCCATCCACTGCACGGCGCGGTAGGCCGGCTGCGCATAGGGGCGCAGCTGCAACACGGCAAGCTGGCTGTTGCGGTTGATGCCGATGGGGCGATAGGCGCCGCGCGTGGCGGGCGTACCCTTGCTGCCGTAGCAGTCGTACTCCGTGCCCTGGTAGTGGCTCGAAAGCACGTACTTAATGTCCTCGATGGTCACCTTGCGCTCGGGCACGCGGCTCCAAGGGATGTCGTCGCTCTCGGGCGTGAAGTCGGCGTCGGGGCCATCCCACACGTCGCTGGGGTTGAGGCAGCGCTGCATGTACCAGGCGCGCGGCGTGTTGTAGACATGGTCGCTGTCGCTGTGCGAGCCAAAGGCCTCGCGCGGGTTAAAGATCGCAGCCGGGCCGTCGCCATCGACGCCCAGCGTCAGGTCCAGATGCCACTCGGCCATCCAGACGCGCAGGTCGGCGGAGCACATATGGTCGGCCTGGGCGCCCTCGGCGTCATCCAGGTCAAAGCTGTCGATACCCAGCTGGTTGGGCATGGTCACATAGGCGTCATCGGGCACGCGCTTGGCGATCCAGTGGTGACCGCCGATGGTCTCGAGCCACCAGATCTCGTCCACGTCGCTAAAGGCGATGCCGTTGTTCTCGTAAGTGCCGTAGCGCTCGAGCAGGTCACCCAGAATGCGTACGCCGTCGCGGGCGGATTTGGCATATGGCAGCACCAGGGTCACCATGTCCTCCTCGCCCAGGCCACCGGGCTGTGCCGGAACGTATCCGTCCTCGCCCTCGTTGCCCTTGGCGGGCACGTAGTCCACGAGCGGGTCGGCGCCGCGAACGCGCTCGTTGGTGGTGAGCGTCTCGGTTGCGGACATGCCCACATTGAGCTCGTTGAAACCGGCCTCGGCCCAGATGCCGTGGCCCGGGACAACATCGGGGACGCTCGTGTAGCGCATGGGGTTATCGGGCAGTTCAACGGTCAGGCGACTCAGGACGCTCATGTAGGCACGCGGCTGCTCGTCGGGATGCACCACGCGCATACGCTTGGGCTCAAACACCCCGTTGGACGAGTCCTCGTTGCGGGCGACCAGCGTCGACCCGTCGTAGCTCGCGTTCTTACCGACCAAAATCGTTGTGCACGGCATGCGCATCCTCCTTGAGCGAAGAAATCAAACGATAACAGTGTATCGCTTCGGCGCAGAAAGGGCGAAACCGCGGCGCTGGCAACCCCTGTGGTCAAAATATGCCAAATATGAGTACTGTCACCAATTTAGTAACAGCAATTTTGCTACGCATGGGTGTCGAAAGCCTACATTTGTTCAAAAATTAGATGATGTAATTCCTCATAGGTCCAATAAAATAGGCTCTCTATCGATAATAAATATCGTTAGAGAGCCTATTTGACCTAAAATATATGTGACTATCTTGGCAACAGTACTCATATTTGGCATTTTTTGTCCACGGGGTATAGAACTAACCCCTCAAACAGCCCAAAACGCCCATTTCGATGCACGCTCGGCCGCTTCGATCACGTGTTTGGCGAGGATCGCCGTCGTCACAGCGCCCACGCCGCCCGGCACGGGCGTGATGGCGTTAACGACCGGCTCCGCAACATCAAAATCGACGTCACCCACCAGCTTGCCAGCGTCCTCATCCCAGTTAATGCCAACATCGATGATCGTCTGGCCCTCGCGAACCGCGTCCACACCAATCGTGCGCGCGCGTCCAACGGCCGCAACCACAATGTCGGCAGCACGGCACTCGGCAGCAAGGTCGCGCGTATGCGTATGGCACGTCGTCACAGTCGCATTGCGCGCCGTAAGCATGGCGGCTACGGGACGACCAATCACCAGCGAGCGCCCGACCACAGCAACCTTAGCTCCATCCAGCTCAACGCCGTAATGATCCAGCAGAGCAAGCACGGCTTCGGCTGTGCAGGGGGCAAAACCCTCGCCGCGCCCCGAAAGCGTGGTGAGCAGCGAGGCCGGCGTCATGGAGTCAACGTCCTTGGCAGGATCGAGTGCCGCGGCAACCGCGTCCTCGTCAAGGCCGGCGGGCAGCGGGCGGAACATCAGGCAACCATGAACAGCGGGGTCGGAATTGGTGTCCTCGATGGCCGCCAACAGCTCGTCCTGCGTAACATCGGCAGAAAGCAAAACGCGACGAGCCTCAATCCCCACTTTTTCGCAGCGCTTGAGCGCACCGCGCTCGTAGGATAGGTCGTCCTCGCGTTCACCTACACGCACGATAGCCAACGTCGGAACAACGCCCCGCTCGCGCAGGGCTGCGCAGCGAGCAGCAAGTTCCACGGTCAAAGCGCGAGCAACGGGAGCACCCTTCAGCAGTTCAGCCATGACTATCCTCTCTTCCTTGCAGCGTCGGAGGCGCGGCGCGCCAGCGCATCGGCGCGCGGCAACCATGTGTCGAGCAACTCATCACACGCCGTCTCGAGCTCCTCAGCACGAGCGCGATCCTTCATAGACGTGGTGTTCGCAAAGAGCGTCAAACTCGCGCCCTGCATAGCGGCACGGCAGAACACGGCGCCGCACGCCACATCGGACAGCAGTTGACGCGAACCCTTGTCGGCCATGTCCTCGAGCAGCGCCAGCGCACGCCCGCAGGCATCCATAATGCGATACGGCGGCATAGCGGCCACATGCAGCGCATCCTGAATCGCGGTCGCTCGAGCCGGATCATCACGAGGAATACCGTATGCCGCAGATACCTGGCCGTATGCACGAACGTCCTCGGCAACCAGGCCCACAAGCTCCTGCGCCAACTCGTCTGCCTGGGCAAACGCGCGCGTCAGATCGTCTGCGCGATCGGCAAGCGCGGGGTTTGTCGCCCCATAGCGGGCAACCATTCCGCAAAGCGAGGCGCCCAGCGCACCTACAAAGGCGCTCGCACTGCCACCGCCGGGAACCGGCTCGCGCGCGGCAAGCGCCTCGGCAAACCCGCGGCAGGTCTTGTCCATCATCTCTTGGCTCATACGCATGCACCTTCAAGTCATATACATCGGTCGGGCGGCAACCGCCGACCGACCGCATCGATCACATAATGGTGCTTAGTCTAGCCCATAAGTACATAAGCGTCAGCGCACCTGGTCATCGCGGATTTCTATGACGAACGATAGGCGTCGGCACCGCAAACATGGGAAACATGGCCCGCCTTTCGGGACTTCCGGACGTCACAAACTGGGGCATATCTATAAACAAGGAACCTGTTGGGGCAACGCCCGCGTACACGCGCCCCTTTAAAACAACGGACACCTCACCCCGGGGAGAGCCGACAGCACCGGCCCTCCCCTCTTTTGGACCCGTGCATATTGCCACTTAACGGCGCAAATCCGGCCCTCAGAATGGGACACATGGCCCACCCGAGCGAGCCATCCACGCGTACAGTAAAGGCAGGTAATCCATGGGCGGTTACAGATCGAGGAGGACACGACCATGAAAAAGAAGGCCTTTGCGATTCTCACCCTCTGCATAAGCCTCTTTGCCGCATTTGCCCTGGTGGGCTGCGGTGGCAGCGGCGGCGCTACCGGAAGTGGCGGTGGAGCAGAAAAGCCAGCCGTGGATATGAGGACCGACTTCATTTGGTTTAAGGTCGAGGTCCCCGAGGGCGTCGAGATCACCGACGTCGCAGGCGACACCGCCGACAGGGCCCAGTTTAAGTTCACCGAGAGCGAGCACGCCAGCGATCGCTTCATCCCCGTCTTCGACTCTGACAAGAACGCCGATGAACTGTTCGACTACGAGGCCAAATGGAAGGCCAACTCCGGATGGACCGAGAGCGATCCCGTTAAGTACAACGGCAAGACCTGGCGCAGCGCCTACTTTACGCACTCGGGCGGCGTAACGACCGAATACTTCACCGACGTTGACGGCGGCAGTGTGTACGTGCGTATCGACAACGTCGAGGAACACAAGGACGCCGTCGAGACCATGATGAAGTCTCTGGAATTTGCCGACGACATCGCCGAGGCCAAGACCGAGGCCATGAACGTCAAGCTCGACGATATCGAGATCAAGCGCTAAGCGACTGGCAAGCGCAACGGGAAACACGGTCGCAGTGCAAACAAGCGACGGTACCCCAGCGCTTCGTACCCAGGGAGGGCCGGTAAACCGACCCTCCCTTTCTTATGCCGGTAGCCGACGAACGCGAGGATGCCGGACGTCGGAACCGCCCCAAATGTGGCAACAGTACGAAAACGACAAACGCCCCAACACGTCCGCCCGCCGATTTATTGTGCCGCGCAGACAATTAAACCAGCATCTTTAAACATCTGAGCAGTATAGTGACCAAAACTATCGCATAACCGAACCCTACGAATGGAGAAGTTATGACCGAACACCACGCCATCAGCCGCCGAGCATTTACGTTGGGCCTTGGACTCGCGGCGTTGTCGCCACTTGCAAGCCTGCCCGAAACCGCGGCATTGGGCATTGGCCCACGAGCGGCATTTGCAGACGACGCTGCCACAGCGTCGGTCAGCCTCGACAATTTCGTCATTCGCCTTCGCCCCGCGGGCTATTTTCGTACCGCAAGCGTTAACGAAGACGGCAACGTCATCGGCAACGTCTGCCATCTGTTTAATGACGGCACGTCCAGCAAGCTCATCCTTGAGAACGTAACGACCAAGAATGACGATACAAACTGGTATGCTATCCGCACCTTGCTCAATTTCGAAGAGCATAAAAAGACGGGCTACAGCATTTGGTCGGTCGATGGCGACTCGGACAAAGACGGAAAGGTCATCCACGTATGGAGTGGCGAGCATGACGGCAAGCCCAGCCGCTCTTTTGCGTTCGAGCGTCAATCAAACGGAACCTATATCATCCGAGACCGCACGGTCGAGAAAGAAACCGAGAAAAAAGACATTAAGTACCTGGCAATAGAATCGAACGGCGAAGACCAGGACAACAATAAGATCTGCCATAAGAGTAAGAGCATTCCGTGGGAGCTCGAACTTATCGGTTACGACATGAAAAAGAACGATGCCACGGTTAGCAGCCTCGACTGGATCACGTACAGCAGCTACGTCGATGGGCCATGTTGGATGAAATACGTCGACGACAACAAGTTCCTCGACGAGCTGAGCATCCCGGGTACGCACGATTCGGGCACCTGTAGCGTGGACAACGACACCGAGCCCCAATCCTCGCAAGTAAAATGCCAGCAGGATTACATTCCCACGCAGTTGCTCGAAGGCATTCGCTATTTTGATATCCGGCTCGGAAAGGGCGACAACCCCGGTATCGACCACGGGGATTACTACCTGCTCAAAAAAGACGCGTACTTTATGCATCTTTCCGATGTCATAGGCTACTTCAAAACGTTTTTGAACGAAAACCCGACAGAAGCGCTCATCATGCTTGTATCACGAGGCAACGACGAGGCTACCGATGACAGTGTTACGACGGCTTTCGCCAAGGTTATGGGCGATAATCCCGATCTGTTCTACACGTCGAGCCATGTCCCCACGCTGGGCGAGGTTCGCGGAAAGATCGTTCTGCTGCGTCGATTTAGGCTCGCGGGCAACAGTGTAAGCGGCCACACGTGGGGCCTCGACCTTACCGAATGGGATGACAAGATCAAGGCTCACTCCGACAGCGCCACTATGTGTCTCGTCCAAGACGCGCGGGGCTTTGAAGCCGCGGGGGAAACAGGCGACAAAGAGCCCTATTGCACCAAGGTATACGCCCAGGACAAGTACAAACTCACGGGAACCGACAAGCTCAGCTGGGTCGATAATGCGCTGAAGGAAACGTCCGGGCGCACGCGCAACGAGGTAGATGTCGAGGACGATAACGGGGCCAAGGAGAAAGTCCTGGAGCGTTGCTGGTCTATCAACTACACCAGCTGCACGGGCTTGTCGCACGGAGGCAATCCTTTTACCTCGGCACGAGTAGTCAACGAGCATCTGTATAAGAGCCCGTACATCAATCCCAGCGGCCTCGAGGATACAAAGTCAGATTACCTCAAGCACATTGGCATCATCGCATCCGACTTTGTTGATGCGGCGCTGGCCCGGAGCATCTATCAGCGCAATTACGATACGGAACACAAGCAGACGGCTTCGTACTATCTCCCGTACTATCTCCCGACCCGCATGCGCATGACGTACGGCGACTCGCTGAGCGATGCCTCATTCCAGGATGGCAAGACCGTTGGCGAGGGTCATTTCCGCCTTGCCGACAGCAGCAACGCGCTCAACGCGACAGCTTCGGGCCATGCGTTTGCCATTGAATACGTGGATGTCGACGCCCTGGGCAACGAGACCGTTACGGGGCTGCAGGGCTCTGTGCCCATCGATATCGATCCACGCGCGCTGACGCCCCATTTTGAGGGACTCGAAGGCCTTAAGGCCGGCGAAGACGTGCGCGCCAAGATTGCGGCATCACTCGAGGGCAAGCTCGAAACCGATGCCTGCACGGCCCAGCTCGAGTTTATGCACGGCGCGAACGGCGCTCCGGGCACAGCAATGGCCGAGGGCGAAACATTTGCCGCAGGAACGTACTGGGTGCGCGTGAACGGTCTCTTGGGCGACGCGGCGCAGAACTACACGCTCGCCAGCGACGGAGCCGCAAGCTTTACCGTAGCGGCCTCGGGCAGTGCAGGCGGCGCCGGCACCGGCAGCAGCACGGGCTCCAACGCAGGCAGCGCTGATAAGAATGGTAAGGGCAACAAGGGCAAGGGCTCGGGCGGAAAACTCGCCGACACGGGCGACGGCTCCGGCA
Source organism: uncultured Collinsella sp. (assembly GCA_902494855.1). Lineage (GTDB taxonomy): Bacteria > Actinomycetota > Coriobacteriia > Coriobacteriales > Coriobacteriaceae > Collinsella. The sequence goes on along the minus strand of CABUVC010000001.1, from coordinate 25,215 downwards.
TTGCCGCCGGGCTCGCCGCTGCCGCCATGGCGACGACGGTCGCCGGCGCAGCAATGCTTGCCAGTGACCGCAAAAACGCTGGGGACGGTAGCGAATAGGCAAGCCGGCCTTTTAGACACATCGACTCAATCGGGGGCGCAGAACACCGTTCTGTGCCCCCGATTTTTACCTTGGCCCGAACGCCGCTATCGGCTACATCACCATGTTCAGCGCGTTAACAAACTCCTGGGCCTTCGCACGGCTGTTCAGGCTAAAGACGCAAGCGGTCAACAGACGATTGCGCAGAAAAACATCGCGGCCTTTGATTCTATTGACGCCCGTAATGTCCTTAAGGTAGACAATCTCGGTGTGCTTGCCGCCAAAAGTGCCCTTCTTGAGTACCTCAATGCGGTTAGGGTAGATCTTGACGTCTTTATACCTACCCGAACCTTTGTCCTGGAATAGCAGCGTGTTGCTGTCCATACACGTCACTCCCGTGGGGTTCGTTAAAACTGTCCCTATGGCCACATTTTAGTCACCGCAAGGCCCCATGCGATGATGTCAGACAGCACAGCAATTCGTGTCCGCGCGAGGCTTTAAACTAAATTCGATAAAGATGCATTCCACAAGAGGAAAGCGGGGCGACAGTGATGGGCGAACTGGTAAACCGTGGAGAATCGGCAATCGTGCCCGAAGGTTTTTACAAGCAGGTCTCCTCGATTCTCAACGCCGCTCGCGACAAGGCCTATACCGCTGTTAACTTTGCGATGGTTGAGGCATATTGGGAGATCGGCAAGAGTATTGTTGATGAACAGGGCGGAGAGGAGCGCGCCAAGTATGGCGATGCACCGATCGACGAACTTGCCGTTAGATTGACTAAGGATTTCGGCAGAGGCTTCAACGCCAGAAGCTTAAGATACATGCGTCAGTTTTATCTTGCGTTCCCAATCCGGAACGCGCTGCGTTCCGGATTGAATTGGACACATTACCGCAGGTTATCGCGTATAACCGACCCTGATGCTCGAACATGGTACATGAACGAATGCGCCGATTCTCGTTGGAGCACGCGTCAGCTCGAACGCCAGATCAACACCATGTTCCGCGAGCGCCTACTTGCCAGCAAGGACAAGGAGGCCGTCACCCAGGAAATCCAAAAGAGCGCCCCGGCTCGTCGCCCCGAGGATATCATCCGCGACCCATATGTACTGGAGTTTTTAGGTTTCTCGGACGATACTGCGTTTCGCGAGAGCGATCTAGAGCAGGCGCTCATCACGCATCTTCAGAAGTTCCTGCTGGAGCTTGGCCGTGGTTTCGCTTTCGAGGCGCGCCAAAAGCGCATCACCTTTGATGGGCGCCATTTCTATATTGACCTTGTTTTTTACAACTATCTGATGCGCTGCTTCGTGCTCATCGACCTTAAGACGGACGACCTTACGCATCAGGACCTGGGCCAGATGCAAATGTATGTGAACTACTACACGCGCGAGCTCATGAACGAAGGCGACAATCCGCCCATAGGCATCGTGCTCTGCGCGGACAAAAGCGATTCGATTGTCGAGTACACGCTGCCCGAAGACAACGACCAAGTGTTTGCCGCCAAATACCTGCCGTATCTTCCAAGCAAGGAAGAGCTGGCGCGCGAACTGAGCGCCGAGTACCGCGCCATCAACGAAGCGACTAATGGCGAAACGCAAGGGTAGCAGCACGTTGCGACCGAAGCCACCGCAGCCGTCGCAGGCGCACTCGCGGTTGCGACGCACGCTACGAAACAATACCGGTCATGGACGCCGGCAACGACATTCTAGCCGTGGCTGGCGAGCGTGACCTGACAGGCAAAGACGCGGCCTTCGTCTGATGTGGGTCCATTGGCTGCCACAGAAAAGGGCCGGTTGCAGCCGGCCCTTTAGACGATAATACCTGCGTTGCCCGCGCTTCCGAAGTGTGACTAGCTGAGGAGCGGGTTCCGCGGCACAACCTGATTTTACCCGGTGGGGCGGCTCTTTTGCAGCCGTTCCACCGTTTATTTATATCTGGCACCCTCAAACAATCAGACGGCAGCCCGCACTCCTGAGAGCCGCCCCATATCCCTGGCTATCGCGTCATAAGACTAACCAGCACCGCTCCCCTACTTCCCAAATAGCGCACCCAGCAGACCGCGGCGTTTGGGCTTCTCCTCTCGGTAGGAACCCTCGGCAACCGCTGCAACCTGGCGCGGTTGCTCGCCGCCTCCACGGCGCACGATCTGGTACAGGAAGGGTGATTTAACATATTTGATCTCGACGGGCGTGGCGTGCACGGTGCTCTCACCGGACAGATGCAGGCTCGAGCTGAGCGGCGCCACGATATGCGTTTCGCGCTTGTCGCTAAACACCACCGCGGCCGCACGACCCGTCTGGCCGTTTACGGCGATGCGCACCTGCTCGCCGTCGCGGCTGTCCGTTGCCGGACGGTCGACAAAGTACACTGGCACCATAACTAGGCCGTCCTTGTGCTTGCGGGCCTTGCATGCCCACGTGCGGATGCTCTTTTTATTGAGCCCCAGTACAGCCTCGGCGTCGTTGCCCGCAACGTCGAGCGCCAACTTATCAATAACCACCTGGTCCTTGGTAGACGCATCGACGGAGACAACGCGAAAGTCACCTTCCTGCATGGCCGGGTCAAACGGCCCAACCTTGGCAAAGTCCCACGGCTCCAAAATGCCCATGAGGCGAACGTCCAGGTAGTTTGCCTTGGGGTATGCCCAGTCGAGCACCTCGTAGTACACCAAGGTCTCCTTGCTCAGGCCCTTGCCTGGGAAGGACGCCATCATGCGCAGGTCCGCCAGCGCCATGGGGAAATAGAAGAGCATCATGTCGTTTTGGATCGCATCTTCCACGTCGTGCCCGGCAAAGGCTTCCGCATACTGGCGCACCAGCTGCAGTGCGCTGGCACGTGCCTGCTGCGGCGAGATTTCGCAGGGAATACCCTGCCCAGGTACATACTCCGCACCTACGCCCATGGTCAGGCGCTTGCTAAACGTCCCCGGCTTGAGCAGGTCGGCAATGCCGATCTTGTTGCCGCAGGACGGGCACTCAAACACGCGCTGGGTCGACTCGCCCTCAAAGGACGCACCACAGAAGGGGCAAGGAATGCTCACATGCGTGGCCTCTTGGAACTCCTGCGCCGTGCCGCGATCCTCCCACAGCAGATGTTCCAGAACTGACTGATTGCGCCAGTGCGAATTGAAGAAATACCAGTCCGGGTCCTCCGGGCGCTCGAGTTGCGACACATGCGTGAGCTTGAGCAGTCCATCCACCACCGTTAGCGGCGTATGGCGAATGCCCAGGGCGCTCTTGGGCTCCCCCGCATCAGCCTGCCACGGAACGACCGTGCCGCAATAGGCGCACTCAAAGCTGCGCTTAGCCTGGTGCGAGTACATAGGGCCGCCGCAGTTTTGACATTTAATGGCAAACATCTCGTCCATGGAAACGTCCTCCTTTGCACAGGGGCTGTCGACATTAAGTATGTCGAGCAAGCAGGCACATGCCCATACCCATGTGGCCCAAAATGGACCACCCAGGCAGACGAGAAGGCTCGCTCGTTAGCACCGGCAGACTATTGCTGCATTTTCTGAGCATCGGTGCACGGCGCCCCCGCGCGAGCTACACTATCCCCTTAAACATGATTGTGAGGACGACCGCTATGCTATTTGTAAATCGGCTGGTACATACGCTTGTTCCCGGCAGCGAGAGCGAGCCGGTCGATGCATCTTGCCGCACCAACGCGGGCTTTTCCGCAAGCCTCGTCTGCATTGGCCTCAACATCACCCTGTGCCTGGCCAAGGGCATCGCGGGCCTGCTCGCCGGCTCCGTCTCCCTCATCGCCGACGCTTTCAACAACCTCTCCGATGCCTCGAGCAACATTGTGAGCCTGCTCGGTTTCCGCCTTGCCAGCCGCCCGGCAGACGAAGGCCACCCCTATGGTCACGGCCGCTACGAGTACCTAGCCGGCCTGTTCGTCGCCGTCCTGGTTTGCGCCGTCGGCATCAACCTGATTCTCGAGTCGGTCACCAAGATCATCAAGCCCTTGCCCACCGCTTACACGTTTATTTCCCTTGCGGCACTGGCTACGTCCATGCTCGTTAAGCTCTGGATGGCAGCGTTCAACCGCACGCTGGGCGATCGCATCGACTCGGAGACGCTCATCGCCACGGCGCAGGACTCCAAAAACGACGTCATCACCTCGGGCTCGGTCTTGGTGGCGGCGCTTATTTCGCAGACGACCGGCTTTGATCTCGATGGCTGGGCAGGCCTGGGTGTGGGCATCTTCATCTGCATCAGCGGTCTGGGCCTGGTGCGCGACGCCATCAGCCCGTTGCTGGGGCAAGCGCCCGACCCCAAGCTCGTCCAGGCAATCCGCGACAAGATCATGTCCTACCCGCAGGTCTTGGGCACACACGACCTCATGGTGCACGACTACGGCCCCGGTCGTCAGTTTGCCAGCGCCCACGTGGAGATGCCCGGCGAGGGCGACGCGTTTGAGCACCACGAGATTCTGGACACCATCGAGCACGACATCAAGCGCCAGATGGGCATTGGTATCACGCTGCACTGCGACCCCATCGCGACAACCGGCGATGACTTGCGCGGCTGGGTCAAGCGCGGCGTCATGCAGATCGATCCCGCGCTCTCCATCCACGATCTGCACGAGCACAACGGGTTCGTTTCGTTTGACCTGGTGCGTCCCGACGGCTTTGACATATCCGACGAAGAGCTGCTGGAGCTCGTCACGCGCATCGTGCACGAGCGCCGGCCCGATGCCTCATGCGTCGTTACGTTTGACTCGGGCTTTAGCTCGCCCGACCGTCCGGCCGAGCAGCTGTAGTCTGCTTAACAGCTAGTTTCCCTGCGCGCCCGAGATGCCGTTTTGCAGCGCGTCCCAGGCATTGGTAGCCATATCGCCCAGATTCTGAGCAGTATCACCCAGGTTTTGTGCCGTATCGCCCAGCTCTAGCGCCTTATCTCCCAACTCCTGCGCCTTGTTGCTCAAGTCCTCCAGCGTATTGGAGCTCGAGCTGTCGGTACCGCTTTGGCCGCCGGACGAGTTGCCATAGCTGTTCTTGTGCGTGAGCTGAATCTCCAGGTTGCCGTTGTCGTTATAGTAGGCATTCGTAACAACCCAGTTGGAATCGATGACGGGCGTTGAGCCATCGTCGGTCAGGATCACGGCGTTCGAAAGGTCGGCTCCGCGCGACTTGAGGAGCTTCTTGGCGTTGGACCAGTACTGTCCCGGGATATCGCTCAGGTCGACGGCAGCAGACTGGGTGGTCTCGGCCTGCTCGGTCGTGGCATCGGTCGTGGCGCCCCGCTTGTTGAGCATGCCCGACACGATGGCAAACACAACCGACAGCGCAAAGAAGATCGCCAGCACGATGATGATCTTCTTGATCACGCTCGACGAACGCGATGGCTTCTTCTCCTCGTCCTCGCCATATTGCGGAATCGACTTGGGGTACTCGCGATACGGCTCGCGCGACTCGTAGCGAGGCTGCGCCGTGCGAGGCATATACGTCGTCTGCTGAGGCTGCGGAATGGGATTTTGCGGCAGGTCATCATAGGAATTCGGCGTCGAGGCAGCATAAGAATCTTGCGGCGCGTAATCAAACGGGTCCGGAGCTGCGTTGCCATAGGGGCCTTGCGAAGATGCAGCGTAAGAATCCTGCGCCGAGTCGCCATAGCCCATAACTCGCGTGGGCTCGGCAGAAGGCTGCGTCGCGGCGGGGTCGGCATAACCGGGGTTGGGAACAACGTGGGTCGCATCGGCGCTACCGCCAGCCTGTGCGGAACCGTAGCCGCCCATCACGGTTGTCTTGTCCTGATCCATGCAACGATTCCTTTCCGTCGCGCGTGAGCCTCAAGTTATCCATGCATTCTACCCGCGCAAAAGCCTATGATGGGCAGAGTCCGTCGGTATCTACAAGACATGCGCGGGCCTAAGGATCAAAAGGCCCCGCCGGGCCTTGGTAGGCGCGACGGGGCGTGCAAGCGGCTATGAGCAGCGAGCTTAGAACAGGCCGGTGATGTTGCCGTCGTTGTCGACGTCGATGTTTTCGGCCGCGGGGATCTTGGGCAGGCCCGGCATGGTCAGAACGCTGCCAGTCAGTGCGACCACAAAGTGGGCGCCGGCAGAAACCTTGAGCTCACGCACCGTGATGCGGAAGTTCTCGGGAGCGCCCAGGGCCTTGGCGTTGTCGCTAAAGCTGTACTGCGTCTTGGCGACGCACACCGGCAGGTTGCCAAAGCCGTTCTCGCGCAGCTCGGCGAGCTGGCGCTTGGCGGCCGGCGTAAAGTCGACGCCGTCGGCGCGGTAGACCTTGGTGGCAATGGCCTCGAGAGCGTCGGCCACATCGGCACCGTCCTCATAGGCAAACTTAAACTCACTCGGCTGCTCAATCAGACGCATGACCTCATCGGCCAGCTCGAGCGCGCCCTCGCCGCCCTTGGCCCAGACCTCGGAAAGCTTAACGTTGACGCCGAGCTTCTGGCACTCGGACTCGATGAGCGCAAGCTCGGCCTCGGTGTCCGTCGGAAAGCGGTTGATGGCGACCACGCAGGGCAGACCATAAACGTTCTGGATGTTGTCGACGTGACGCAGCAGGTTGGGCATGCCAGCCTTGAGTGCCTCGAGGTTCTCCTCGTTGAGGTCGGCTTTGGCGACGCCACCGTTGTACTTCAGCGCACGAGCGGTCGCGACGATCACGACGGCGCTGGGGCGAACGCCCGTCATGCGGCACTTGATATCGAGGAACTTCTCGGCGCCCAGGTCGGCGCCAAAGCCGGCCTCGGTAATGGCAACATCGCCAAAGCGCATCGCCATACGCGTGGCCATGATAGAGTTGCAGCCGTGGGCAATGTTGGCGAAGGGACCGCCGTGGACAAACGCGGGCGTGCCCTCGAGCGTTTGCACCAGATTGGGCTTGAGCGCGTCCTTAAGCAACGCGGCCATGGCACCCTGGGCCTTGAGGTCGCGGGCACGGACGGGCTCGCCGGCATAGCTGTAGCCGACAACGATCTCGCCCAAGCGCTCCTTAAGATCGTTGATGCTCGTGGACAGGCACAGGATTGCCATGACCTCGGAGGCAACGGTGATGTCGAAGCCGTCCTCGCGCGGCACACCTTGGGCCTTACCGCCAATGCCATCGATAACATGGCGCAGCTGACGGTCGTTCATGTCGACGACGCGCTTCCAGGTGATGCGCTTAACGTCAATACCGAGCTGATTGCCCTGCTGGATATGGTTATCGAGCATGGCGGCCAGCAGGTTGTTGGCAGCACCGATGGCATGGAAGTCGCCGGTAAAGTGCAGGTTGATGTCCTCCATGGGAATGACCTGGGCCCAACCGCCGCCAGCGGCACCGCCCTTGACGCCAAAGACGGGACCGAGCGAAGGCTCACGCAGGGCCACGGCGCTCTTGACACCGCGACGACGCAGGCCATCGGCCAGACCGATGGTCGTGGTGGTCTTGCCCTCGCCCGCGGGCGTTGGGTTGATAGCGGTCACGAGGACGAGCTTGGCCTGGTGATCAGTCGGCTCGTTGAGCAGTGAATAGTCGACCTTAGCCTTGTCGAAGCCGTACGGAATAAGGTGCTTAACGTCGACGCCGGCGTTCTTGGCCACCTCGGTAATAGGCAGCGGCGTGACAGAACGTGCGATTTCGATGTCAGTAGGCATGGGCGGTCCTTTCGTTACCGAATGAGAAAAAGACCAATTCAGCATAGCACGGGCGCGCAATAGTAAAACGCCCATAACCGATGAACGGCGATATGTTTACCCGATGCCCAGCGATAGTCCAACAGCCCGCCAAAACAAAACGCCCTAAACGGTAGGTTCAATCCCCAGGTGCTCAAAGGTGCGGAGGGTTGCCTGACGGCCCTGCGGCGTACGAATCATCAATCCGCACTGCAGCAAATAGGGCTCATAGACATCCTCGAGCGTGCCCGGGTCCTCGCCCACCGCGCTGGCAAGGGTCGTAAGTCCCACGGCGCGACCGGAGAACGTCTTGGCGAGCGTCTCCAAAATGCGAATATCCATCCAGTCCAGACCGAGCTCGTCGATCTCGAAGAACTCGAGCGCCTGGCGACAGATATCGAGCTCGATGGGGCCGTTGCCGCGCACCTGTGCGTAATCGCGCACGCGCTTGAGCAGACGGTTGGCAAGACGTGGCGTGCCGCGCGAACGCGAGCCGATCTCGAGTGCACTGGGATGGTCGATCGTCACGCCCAGGATAGTCGCCGAGCGCGTCACAATCTGCGCGAGCTCCTCGACCGTGTAGTAATCCAGGCGATATGAAATGCCAAAGCGGTCGCGCAACGGGCCGGTCAACATGCCTGAGCGGGTCGTTGCCGCCACCAGCGTAAACTTGGGGATATCCAGGCGAATCGAGCGCGCCGCCGGACCCTTGCCAATCACGATATCGAGGGCAAAGTCCTCCATCGCGGGGTACAGGACCTCCTCGACCGAACGGTTGAGGCGGTGGATCTCGTCGATAAACAGCACATCGCCCGGCTGCAAGTTAGTAAGGATGGCCGCCAGGTCGCCCGTGCGCGCGATGGCAGGGCCACTCGTGGTCTTGATCTGAGCGCCCAGCTCGTTGGCGATAACGGTGGCCAGCGTGGTCTTGCCCAGGCCCGGAGGACCCGAGAAGATCACGTGGTCGAGCGTCTCGCCACGGCTCTGCGCCGCTTCGATCAACACGCGCAGGCTCTGCTTGATGTGCTCCTGGCCGCAGTAATCGTCCAGGCGCTGAGGGCGCAAAGTGCGGTCGACATCGAGATCCTCGGCCGTCAGCTCCGAGCCCACCATGCGCTCGCCGTGCGCCATGGATGCCGCCGGCGAGTTACCGGGCGTCGCCCACAAGTCCTGAGAGTCATCGGCTTCCCACATCACGCATCCATTCCGAGTCGCTTAAGCGCCGCGCCGAGCAGATCCTCGACACGCATATTCTGCCCATCATACCCGCTCAGGGCAACATCGGTCTCCTGCGGGCTAAAGCCCATGGAAAGGAGCGCCGCACGAGCATCATCGATCACCGAGGGAGCGGCAGCGGGCACGGGCATCGCAACCTGTCCGGGAATCACGTCGACCGGCACAAAGCCCTTATCCTTGGCAAAGGTGCTCTTGAGTTCCAGGATCAGGCGCTGAGCTGTCTTTTTGCCCACACCGGGTACCTTGGCCATGCCCTTGTCGTCCTCGGCCATCACCAGCGAATACAGCTGCCCCACGGTATAGGTGGAAAGCACGGCAAGCGCCAGGCGCGGGCCAACGCCCGAAACGGACACGAGCCGGTCGAACATCATGCGCTCATCCTTTGAGGAAAAACCGAAAAGTGTCATGGCGTCCTCGCGCACCTGCATACGCGTGTAGAGGCAGACCTCGCCACCGGGCGTCGGCAACGTGGCCGCAGTGCTGCCCGAGATGCCGAGCTCAAAGCCAACGCCCGACACATCGACGACAGCAGAGCTCATCGTGGCCTCGACAAGCGTTCCGTGGAGCTGGGAAATCATCAGTATCCGGTTCCTCTCTGTTGATAGAACTCGCCACCGGTGAGGGCGCGGGTGCGGCTGAGGTTTACGTGGCAGATGGCGCAGGCCAGGGCATCGGCGGCATGGTCGGGATGCGGGTCGTGATCGAGCTGTGTGAGTGTGCGTACCATGTAGGCGACCTGCCGCTTGTCCGCGGCGCCAGTGCCCACCACAGCCTGTTTGATCTGCATGGGCGTGTACTCGCCAATCTCGAGCGCGCATTCCGAAAGTGCGACGAGTGCAGCACCGCGGGCATGCGCCGTGGGGATGGCCGAACGAACGTTGGCGCCAAAGTAGATGCTCTCGACAGCAGCCGTGTCGGGTCGATAACGCTCAACGACATCCTTAAGGTCATGGGCGATATGCGACAGGCGCACCGCGAGCGGACTTCCGGCACTGGTCTCGATGCAGCCATAGGCACGGCAGCGAACCTCGCCACGCCGCTCCTCGATAATCCCCCAACCCGTATGAGCCAAACCGGGGTCAATGCCCAAGATAACCAAGCCGACCTCCCCTCGCCACAAGCACAGCGCAAGACAAGGCCCCGCGCATCATTCACGAACGTCTGTTCTAGAATAACACAACGCTAGCCCTATAAGTCAGCCGAGATCGAATTGTAGGTTGAGTATACGCAAGCGAGCGCCCGCCAGAGCGGCAAGGTGCCTTGAAAGAGGAGGGCATTGACCTGGCGGTCATGTCCGACGATTGAAAGGCAGATTGCCGCTCTGGCGGGCGCGCAGCGACCTAGTTCTGAGAGAAGAACGGAAATTGTCGGGGATCAACCGGCGGATGCGGCATCGGGCCACCCTGGGGCCCACCCTGCGGGCCACCCTGGCCGCCCATCATCTTATCGATGGCGTCCTGAACCTCGCCCTCGAACTTTTTCATTCCCTCGTGTAAACGACGCTGACCGTCCTCAGAGCGCAGCTCCTCAATTTGCTCGGGCGAAATACCCAGTAGCTCGCCCAGCACGCCCATCATCTCGTTTCGCACGCGCTCGCTCGTATCCTCGTCAGCAAAACGGCGCACCTCGGCGCGCGCCAGCGAATCGACCGTCATACGCTCCTTGCCGTTAAGCCCCAGGTCGGACCACGCGAGCATATACGGCCAGGCACGCTCGGCAAACGAACGGGCCGAGACGATCGGCGCCATCGGCAACATGCGGCGGGCAGCCTCACCCTGTCGAACGAGCATCAGCAGCAGCGAGCAGGCCTCGGGCTTGCCAGCGGCCATCGGGATGTCGTCGAAAGATCGATTGCGGTCCACGTGCGCCTCGAGCGCGCCATCGACCTCACCCGGCTCAAGCCCGCCGAGCAGCTGTGCCGCACGGTCGAGCATATCGACCGGACCGTCGAGCGTCGAGAGCGCCTGCGCCAGCACGCGCTCCATACAATCTTCCACTGCGTTGAGCGTCACGAGCTCTTGGGGCACCACGGCAGACGTGCGGTTGCGCACACGCGCCACAAACTCAAGCGTCGACAGGTACACATCGCCAAAGGGCGCAAAGTCGCCCTGGTAGCCGCCGCAAAGCGCCGGCGCCGCCAGCGCGTACTCGGTTTTGGACAGCGGGCTCAGCGCCATCGCACCCAGCTCGAGCGCCGTATCCTCCAGCATCAGGCCCAGCGTGCGCGAGCGCAGGCGCTCGGCATCGCCCGCCGACACGTCGCGATCGAGCACGCGCGCCGCATCCGGTGCATCGCGCTCGACAGTGCGAATGTGTAAACGCTCGGCGATGGCGCGGACGGCGGCACAGCGGGCAGCCTCGGCCTCTTCCTGCGCCGGAGTAAAGATACGGTTGCGCCCCAGCACCAGGCCAATCACATTGCGCGGGCCCAGAGCGTCGACGGCCAGCGCCGCCAGCAAAGACGACGGCAAGTCGCCCTCGAGCGCCACCACGGCGCGCGACGCACCGCGGGCGCGGGCGTTATCGCGAACGGCAAGCACCAGCGCCTGCCACAGCCATTCCTCGGAGCGAAACTCGGGCAGCTCGTGGTCTTCCAGGGCATCGAGCATCACACCGCGCTGGATCTCCTGAACCAGTAGGCTCTCCTCAAAACACGGCGCTTGGGCCACCACGCGGCCGCAGTCGTCGAGCACAAACGAACCGCCGGTATACACCGACTCGTCATAGGCGCCGACCGGCGCTATGCAGGCAAACCACACGCTGCGCTTGGATGCGATCTTGCGGTAGGCGCCGCTGCGAACGGCGGCAATGGCAGCAGTCTCGCGGTCGGTCATGTCAAACGCGTTGAATTGGAAATACGCAATGAGGTCAACACCGGTCGGCAACATCTCGAGTTCGCGGTCCAAGTCAAAAATCACGGCGATGCGCACGCCGTCCACGTCGAACACCGGCGGCGCCCAACGCGTGTCGCTGTTCTCGCCACGCTGCAGGGCAATGCTCGAACGCGCCGGCACCACATGACCGTCCTTGAGCATCATGTAGTCGAGCAGCGGCTGGCCCTCAAACGAAACCGCCGCGGGCACGATGCAGATCATGTCAAGCTCCTGGATACGCTCGGCGACACCAGTCAAGCCGGCAAGCATGTCGTGCTCAAAGTCGGCAGCGCCCACCAGGCCACCGGGCATGGCGCCCATAAAGAGCGGAGCCGGAACGCACAGCACGCGCGCCCCGCGCTCGTGGGCCAGACGAGCCTGGTCCTCGATGCGGCCGCAAATGCCCTCAATATCACCCAGGCGCATATCGATCTGTGCAAGCGCGAGCTTCATGGCTCAGCCCTTTCCGTCGTAAACCATCGAAATCGTAGTAAAAGCGCCGGCCGCATAATGCAGTCGGCGCTTGCATGTGCATATGCTAGCTATGATACCCCGAGCGGGGGCGCGCTCCTAGAATGTCGCGGACCACAGCCCGTGCAGGTTGCAGTAGGCATAGACGGTACCGGTCTTGGAGCCGCCCGCGAAAAACGTCGCGGGTTTCATGCCGGGCTCAAGGTAATGGACCTCTAAGCGGCCCTCGGCCTCAAGGGCGATCCACTCAATGTAGTGCTCGGGCAGGCTGGGGTGCTCGACCGAGCCAACGCGTGCGCGAATCACGTGACCGTCACGCTCGGTCTCGACAACAGGCACGTGCTTCTCGTGCGCCGCGTCCTCAGTGTTTGCAGTCAGCTCCGTGCAACCGGCAGGGGTCGCAACGCCGTCGCCAAGGGCAGCGATGAGCTTGCCGTCGGGGTCCTTAAAGAATTTCGCCATGATGTTCTCCTTTGCTGATGTGCCAATGTTCTCGATGGTTCTTATGCCCAAAGGCAGACAAACCATCCACGGCATTGCAAATGAACACATAACGGATCAGGCAAGCGGTCGGGCCAAAATGCGTCGACCGTCCTGCCCACTCCAGCAGTCCCACCCCGCGCGCGGCTAGCGCCCGTCGCCGCCCAGCAGCGCCAGAACATCTTCGCGGGTAAACAACGCCGACGAGATGCCGTCGCCGCCGAGCACGCTGTTGACCAGGTCGCGCTTGGACTCCTGCATCTGCATAATGCGCTCCTCGATCGTGTCCTTGGCGATGAGCTTGTACACGGTCACGGTATGCTGCTGACCAATACGATGCGCGCGGTCGGTCGCCTGGTCCTGCGCGGCCACGTTCCACCACGGGTCGTAGTGAATGACCACATCGGCCGCCGTCAGGTTAAGGCCCACGCCGCCCGCCTTGAGCGAAATCAAAAAGACCGGAACCTCGCCCGCTTGGAACTGCGCGACCATCTTGGCGCGGCTCTCCTTAGACGAAGCGCCCGTGAGCTTAAGGAAGGCGATGTCCTCCTTGGCCAAGCGCTTACCGATAATATCGAGCATACCCGTAAACTGGCTGAACAATAGGATGCGATGTCCGCCGTCGAGTGCGCCGTGCACGAGCTCCATGCACGTATCGAGCTTGGCGCTCCCCGCCTTGTAATCCTCGTAGTGTAGACGCGGGTCGCAGCAGATCTGGCGCAGCTTGGTGAGCTCGGCGAGCACCTTGAGCTTGTCTTTCTTAAACTCGGATGACTCGCGGTGCTGCACCTGTTGGGCGATACGGTCCTGGTTGGCCAGGTAGAGCTTGCGCTGCTCGCCGGTGAGCTGCGCCATGACCGTATCCTCGATCTTCTCGGGCAGGTCGGCCACCACGTCTTCCTTGACACGGCGCAGCACAAACGGCGACACGAGCGCTTGCAGGCGAGCGGCACTGTCGCCCTCGGCATGCTCGACCGGGCTTTCGAAGCGCTTGGCAAACGACTCGCGCGTGCCAAGTAGGCCCGGCATCAAAAAGTCGAAGATGCTCCAGAGCTCGGATAGGCGGTTTTCGATGGGCGTGCCCGTCAGGGCAAAGCGCACGCCGGCCGGCAGGCGCTTGGTGGCACGCGCCACCTGGGTGAGCGGGTTTTTAATGTACTGGGCCTCATCGAGTACCACGCGGGCAAAGTCCTGCTCGACGTACTCGTCGATATCGCGCCGCATAAGGTCATACGACGTCACGACCACGTTATGCTCGGCCACGCCGGCGATTTGCACGCGACGCTGGGCCTTGGCGCCCACGATGGCGCACACATCGAGCGACGGGGCGAAGCGCTCCAGCTCGGCAGTCCAGTTGTACACGAGCGACGCAGGGCACACCACAAGCGTGGGCTTAATGTCCCCCGCTTCCACGCGCGCCAGGATATGCGCGATCATCTGCAGCGTTTTGCCCAGGCCCATGTCGTCGGCCAAGATGCCGCCAAGGCCCAGGTGTTCGAGCGAGCCGAGCCACTGGTATCCGTCGACCTGGTAGCCGCGCATCGTTGCCTTGAGCGATGCCGGCACCGTAAAGTCCATCTTGCCGAGCGTGTCCAGACGCTCGACGGTACGGCGGAACGCAGCGTCGCGATCGGCCTCGAGCGCGGGCGTGCGCGCGAGCATGCTATCGACGAACAGGGTGCTCGACGCGGGAAGCGACACGCCGTCGAGCAGGTCAACAGCATCGACCCCCAGATCCTCGGCAAGGCCAAACGCGGCTCGGGCACCCTCGTCCAAACGAATGATGTCGCCGGACGTAAGGCGCGCAAACGTCTGGTGACGCTTGTAGGAGTCGAGGTAGATGGCAAGGTCTGACGCCGAAAGGCCGCTCGCGCCCAGTTCGACGTCGAGCAGATTGCTCTTGACGGTCGCACGAACCGAGAGCTTGGGCGCGGGTCGCACCGAAATCTGGCGCAGACGGTCGCTGAGCATAACCTCACCCAGCTCGGACAGGGCGGACAGGCCCTCGGTCAGCAGGCAGAACAAGCTCTCGTCATCGCGCTCCTCAAACGCCAGACCGCCCTCGTAGAAATCGAAGTACAGGGCCGCCGTGTCCATAACACGAAACTCTGCCACCTCGTCGCGGGGCGGCACGCCGGGGCGTTGCTCTTCGAAGGGGCTGCCCGGAGCGCCCAGGCTAAAGAGATCTGCCGACCAGTCGCCGTAGGCAACCGTAATTTTGCAGGTCACAAGCCCATCGTCGACGCCGATCGCCATAGCAAAGCTCGGCTCGGGCGCCACGGTATCGAGCGCGGCGGGCGCGGTAAGGTCGGTATAGTCGCGCAAAATGGGCAGCGCCATACGACAGAACTCCCCCACCTGGTCGACAGCGATATGGATCGGCGTGCGACAGGGCAGTAAGCGCGATAGGAACGGCGCCGCATGCTGGGCAAACGCTACATCGGCGCGGCGCGCACGGCGGGTGTCGACCAGATAGGCAACGTCGCCCGAAGCAAAGCAGTATGCATCGGCCGGCAGGCGTAGATCGTAGCTGCCACCAGCCGCCGGCGCGATTTTGGCGGCAAGGAGCGGTGGGCGCTCAGACAGCGCCTCGTCCTCCCCTTCCGGAGGCATCTCAACCGCCACGTCATAGGTGCGATGCATCGTCGTCCCCCGCGACCAGGCGGGCTCAAAAGAGATGGTCTGGCCGCGCAACAGGTCCAGCACATATACGATGCTATGCTCGGACAGCGGCAACTGACGCTCGGCGACAAAACCACTGCGGGCAAAGTCGTACGACGCCGAACGCGAGCTTGTGATGTCATCGAGATAGGCAACTGTCGTCACGACAAGGTTGAGCAGCTTTGTCGACACGTCTTCGAAGGCTTCGGGCGTATGGACAAACGTGAGCTTCTTGCCGTACGAGAAGGTGCCGCCTCGGACATAGGCGTCGGCCATGCCGTCGATATCCTTGACCACGTAGGACACCGAACCGCAGCGAATGCGGAACTCGAGCGCCCAGCTAAAGCGGTCGGCAAACAGTGGATTGTAGTACGGCACCAGCGAGGGCTCCAACGCCGCTTTGGGGGCGTCGGGATCAACGGCACCGGCAAGCTTGCGGCGCATGCTCGCCAGCTCATCCATGCGCGCGTCCGAAAGATCGGAGAGTGCCGCCATGAGGCTGGGGCTCGTGGGGACGGGCGCCGGAAAGGGAAAGTTGGGGTTGACGGCCGGCGCTTTGGGCGCGGTGCGAACGGGCTGTTTCGGCTGCGCCGTAAACGTGCGAACCGGTGTGCGCAGCCCCTCAACAGGCTCAATGCCGCTGGCGTCCAGGTATGCCAGCGCTGTGGCGATGGCGTGTTTGCACATACCGGGGTAACGATAGGCGGCGGGGCAATCGCAGTCGTAGTCGATCACCTCGTGCTCGTCCATGTCGAGCGCCACATGCGTCTTGTACAGGTCGCCGCGCGAACCGCGCACCGAGCCCTCAACCGTCACGTTTTTGGAGAAGCGCGAGCCGCTGTCCTCAATCGACAGCACGGCGCCGTTGAGCATGAGCGAACGCCCCTTCATAAAGGTGCCGCTCAACGCCGCCTCTTTGCGAAGCGCCTGCACAAACGTCCCCTGCGCCATCACTTCCTCCAATCCACACAGGGTAGCTAATTTGGGACGGGGCTATTTTAGCTACCCCCATATGTCGGTTGAGATGTATTCCGACCCTGGCTCATTCGCCGTCAGTCAAAGGGTAGCTAAAATAGCCCCGTCCCAAATTAGCTACCCCAGCAAAATCATTTTAGATAACCGTCACGCGGCCCTGGTTGCCCACAATGGCCTTGGCCTCGGCCAGCAGTGGAATCGAGCGCGCATTGACCTTGGCCGGCACCTCGGCACGCAGTACGCGCCCGTCCACCTGCTCGATAAAGATCTCCACGCGGTCGCCGCCCGGGTTGGCGGTAAGCACCGTGGCAAGACGCGCCATATTGCCCTGGCTAAAGCGGCTGTTGGGCACCATGACCTCAAACACCTTGGGCTTGTTGTTCTCCTCGTTAAGCTCAAGCGGCACGATCTCCTGCGCGATGATCTGGTCGCCGCGGTCCGAACGCTCGAGCTTGCCCTTAATGCGAACAAACGCATCGGACAGCTGCGCACCGGTCTCGGGATCGACCTCGCCGTACAGGTACCCCTCGGCCTCTTTATAGGTCTTGGGGAACACGACGACGGTGGCCTCGCCTTCCATGTCCTCGAGCTGCACGATGCCCATGGGGTCGCCGTTTTTGGTCACACGCTTGGACACGCTCGAGACCATACCGGCCCACCACAGCGCCTTACCCTCGGGAATCTCCTGGTTGATGGTACCGCCCGTGGGGTTTTGCACCTCGTAGCCGGTGTCGATCTGCGAGAACGAGAAGTCGCGCGCCTTGGCTAGCGCATACTCAAACGGGCGCAGCGGATGGTCCGAGACATAGATGCCCAGAACCTCCTTCTCCTGGCTCAGCTTAAGGTGGCGGTCCCACTCCTGGCCATCCGGATCGGGCACGCTCACCTCAAAGCCCGAGCCCTCAACGTCGCCGAACATGTCGAAGAACG
The DNA here is from genome assembly GCA_902494855.1 of uncultured Collinsella sp. Taxonomy (GTDB): domain Bacteria; phylum Actinomycetota; class Coriobacteriia; order Coriobacteriales; family Coriobacteriaceae; genus Collinsella. Next base: position 7,882 of record CABUVC010000001.1, on the reverse strand, counting down.
ACGTCTGGCCGCTCGCACGATCCTTCTGGCGCTTCACGGCTGCATCGATGATGTTCTCGGGGTTGTTCTTATCCACAAAGTGCATCATCTGGCGCCGCGGATACCCCGTGGAGTCGAAGGCGCCTGCCTTGATGAGCGATTCGATCACGCGACGGTTAGCCTGGCTCGAGTCCACGCGCTCGACAAAGTCGTGCAGCGTCTTAAACGGGCCGCCCGCCTCGCGCTCGGCGATAATCGCCTGCGCCACGCCGGTGCCCACGCCGCGGATGCCGGCCAAACCAAAGCGCACGCCTTCCTTGGTAGCCGTGAACTCGGTACCGGACTCGTTGACATCTGGCGACAGCACGGGGATGCCGTCGTGACGGCACGCCGAGACGTAGTGAACGATCTTGTCGGTCTTGCCCGTGTAGGACGTCAGAACGGCCGCCATGTACTCGTGCGGATAGTGCGCCTTGAGCCATGCCGTCTGCATAACCAGGATGGCGTAGCCGGCGGAGTGCGACTTGTTAAAGGCGTAGGACGCGAACTCGAGAACATCGTCCCAAATCTTCTGGGCGACCTCGCGCGTGTAGTTGTTCTTGATGGCGCCGTTCATCCAGTGGTCGTAGGTGGTCTCGTCCGAGCCATCCTCCCAGTGGAGCACCGTCGACGTGAGCAGCTTGATCTTCTTCTTAGCCACGGGCTTACGGATACGCGAGTCCGATTCGCCCTTGGAGAAGCCGCACATCTCGACGGAGATGAGCATAACCTGCTCCTGGTAGACCATGGTGCCGTAGGTTTCGCCCAGGATGTCGTCCAGACGGTCGTCATAGGAGACGGCCGGCTCCTTGCCGTTCATACGGTTGATGTAGGACGAAACCATGCCGGCGCCCAGCGGGCCCGGGCGGTACAGGGCGATCAATGCCACGACGTGCTTGTACTCGGTGGGCTTCATGTTCTTGATCGTGGCCGTCATGCCGGCGGACTCGACCTGGAAGACGCCGGCGGTGTGGCCGGAGCCCATGAGCTTAAAGATCTCGGGATCGTCAAAGGGAATCTCTTCCTCTTTGATGTCGATGCCGAAGTTCTTTTTGATGTTGGCCTTGGCCTTAGAGATAACCGTCAGCGTGCGCAGGCCCAGGAAGTCCATCTTGAGCAGGCCCATGTCGGCAACGGTATGACCCTCGTACTGGGTAATCTCGACGCCGCCCTTGGTATCGAGCTTGGTGGGTACGTGCTCGTTGACGGGGTCGCGGCAGATCAGAACGGCGCACGCGTGCACGCCCTCGCCACGAGTGAGGCCCTCGATAGAGAGCGCCGTGTCGATGATGCGGCGGGCGTCGTCATCCTTTTTATAGGCCTCGGCAAAGTCGGGGTTAAACAGATCCTCTTTGCCGGGTTGCTTTTCGAGCACCTGCTTGAGCTTGACCTTGGGGTCGCTCGAGACCATCTTGGACAGGCGCTGGCCCATGTAGACCGGGTAATCCAGAACGCGCGCGGCGTCGTTGATGGCCTGCTTAGCCTTGATGGTCGAGTAGGTGATGACGTGGGTGACCTTCTCGGGGCCATAGAGCTGGCGAACGTGCTCCACGACCTCGAGGCGCCGCTCATCGTCGAAGTCCATATCGATATCGGGCATCTCGGTACGCTGCGGGGACAGGAACCTCTCGAACATCAGGCCGTTCTCGAGCGGGTCGAACGCGGTGATGTTCATGGCGTAGGCGACGATAGCGCCGGCGGCCGAGCCACGGCCGGGGCCGACGCCGATGCCGTTGTCCTTGGCCCATTGCACGTACTCGGCGACGATCAAAAAGTAGGCGGCAAAGCCCTTGTCGCAGATGACCTTGTATTCGTACTCAAAGCGCTCTTTGATGTTGACGCCACCGATCTCGCGCGTGGCCCAGTCGTCACCATAGTGCTGGCGCAGGCCCTTCTCACACTCGCGGCGGAACTGGCTCTCGTGCGTCTCGCCGGGATCGAGCAGCGGGAAGCGCGGCAGGATGATGGAATCCCAGTCCAGCTCCACGTAGCACTTGTCGGCGATCTCGAGTGTGTTGTCGCAGGCCTCGGGGCAATACGGGAACATCGCCCGCATCTCCTCCTCGGTCTTCATATAAAACTCCGAGCCGGTCATGCGCATGCGGTTGGGGTCGTCGACCTTGGCGTTCATGCCAATGCACATGATGACGTCCTGCACCGGCGCGTCCTCGCGGCGCAGGTAGTGGAAATCGTTGGTGGCGATGACCTTGACGCCCACCTGCTTGGCGATATCGATGAGCGTGCGGTCCATCTGCTCGTCGGTCAGGCCGTTGTCGGTGGTGATGCCGTGTTCCTGGATCTCGATGTAGAAGTCGCCGGGCTCGAAGGTATCACGGAAGGTCTCGGCCCACTTGATGGCGCCTTCCATGTCGCCGCGGTCGATGTATTTGGGGATGATGCCCGCGATACAGGCGCTCGTGCAGATCATGCCCTTGGCATGGCGGCGCAGGTTGTCGAGCGTCACACGCGGCTTGTAGTAAAAGCCCTGCACGGCGGCCTCGGAGACCGTCTGCATCAGGTTGACGTAGCCTTCCTGGTCTTTGGCCAGGAGGATCATATGGTAGAGCTCGGGCTTGTGGTCGCGGGCAAGGGTCTCGTCCGGCGTAAAGTAGACCTCGCAGCCAAAGATGGGTTTAATGACCAGGGGCGGCTTGAGCTCGTCGATGTTGCCCTTCTCGTCCCACATGGCCATGTCCTTGACGTACTGGGCATGCTCGCGCGGGTTTGCCTCGGGGTCGGGCTCCACCAGCTCGTCGCGGCGGTCCTTTTCCAAGAAGGCCTTGTCGTGACTCCAGGTTTTGTACTCGGGCGTGTTGTGGTTAACGGCGTCGCAGGCCAGCGCCAGGTCGGGCACGCCATACATGTAGCCGTGGTCGGTAATGGCAACGGCGGGCATGCCAAGCTCAACGGCACGGTTGACCATATCCTGGATACGGGTTGCGCCGTCGAGCATGGAGAAAACAGTGTGATTGTGCAGATGGACGAATGCCATGTAATGAGCTCCGATGCGGGTTCGTGATCTTAGGGTTACGATTCTACCGCACAGCGCGGACGGCACCCGAACCTAGCCCAAACCCACACGGCTCCTCTTGCAGTTGCGGTGAAATGCGGACTGTTTGGCGGCTTTTTTGACCAAAACAGTCCGTATTCCACCGCAAGTTATCTGAGGACTAGAGATTGTAGGTGACCACTTGAGGTTCGGCGGGATTGACGAAGATGGTTGGATTCGCCCGCTCCACGCGAACGAACTTGACGGTCACGACCTCAAAGCCCGCCTTGTGCAGAACGTCGGCGTAAACGCGCGCCTGCAAGGCGTGTTTCTCGAGCAGCTGCTCCGGCGTCTCATCCGGCGTGCCACCCGTCTTGTAGTCGATGACCAGTGCGCGCGACGGATCCGCCGGGTCGGTTGCCAAGGCATCGATGGCGCCCTCGGCATAGGCGCCGTAGCGGGCGATATCCTCGTCCTCGCAGCCCAGCGAGAAGAACGGCACCTCGGCACGGATGCACGGCCACGCGAGCAGCTCGGCACGAACCGACGACTTGAGCCAGCGATCCAGAGCGACATCGAAGCGCTCGCGCTGTTCCGGCGTCAGGCGCCACAAGCGAGCCAGGGCGTCGGCACGCTCAACGGGCAGCGCATCGGCACCCATCTCGATGAGCCACTGGCAAGCGGCGTGGAAGGCCGAGCCCAGCGCCATGGGGTTGCCGGCGGGCTCGACAGCAGCCACGTCCGCATCGGCCATCTCCGAGCCATCCGACTCCGCATCATCGCCGGACTCGTCCATGGGAACAAGCGCCTCGGCGGCACGGTCCTCGGACTCGGCATGCAGCGCCACGGCAATTGACGAGTAGCTATACGAGTCACGCACCGGGAACGGACAGATGCCCATGCGCACGCCCACTGCCTGGGGATACACGAGCTCAAACGAATCGGGCTTGGGGTCGGCAGGACCGGGGACGATTGTACTGGCCGAATCGTCGGCAGCATCTGTATCGGCATCGCCACGAACAAGCCTGCCCTCGGCATCCAGCGAAGCGTTGGCCTCAAACGCCTGCTCGCCAAAGGTAAAGCCCGCGAGCGAAATGAGCTCGTAGTCGCCCGGCTGGGAGTTGTCGAACACCAGGCGGTCGGCATCGAGCTGCGGCATGTCCAGAGCGTCGGTCGGCAAAATACGGCGCAGCACATCGTAGGTCAGATCGGTCTCAACGTCGAAGGTCGGCGCCGTCACCTTGCCACGGCTCACGCCGGTATCCATCGCCAAGATCACCAGCTCGCGCGCACGCGTCATGGCAACATAGAGCAAGCGGGCCCGCTCCTCGAGCGAAAGCTGCAGGTCGTCGTTGCGCAGGCGAGCAAATGCCTCGGCGGGAGAACCCGTCGCACAGACGTCCTCCATGAGCTCCGGCGGCAGCCACAGCGACGTGCCCTTGCCCTTAAACGCATGCTCAAACTGCTTTTTGACGTCGTCGCCCTTCACAAAGGTACCGTCGGCGAGCTTAACGCCGTCGAAGCGCGCCGGCAGTGCCACGACCTGTGCTCCGCCCTCGACGCGGCCCATCTGTGCCGCACCCGAGGACTTACGCACGCCAAAACACTCGGCAACCGCCACGACCGGATACTCCAGGCCCTTGGACGCATGCACGGTCATGATGCGCACCGCGCCGTCGCCCTCCTCGTTGAGGGCGCCCGGGGCCTCCTTGCCCGCCAAGAAGCGGTCGAAGGCGAGCGCGATGGAGCGCGGAGAATTGCCGAGCTCGGCCTCTGCCTCGGCCACGGCGTCGAGCGCCTTGAGCACGTTGGCGGCAATGGCCTTGCCCTCGGGGCCGCGCTGCGCCAGACGCACGAACCAGCCGGAGGCATTGACCACATCGCGCGCGATGGCGGCGAACGAATCGCGTCCCACGCGACGAAGCGCGTAGCGCAGCACCTCGCGGGCACGCGTCACGAGCGGCAGGTTCTGCAAACCCGGCACATCGGAATCGCTCATGATGCCCACATCGATATTGCGGCGCGACGTCTCGCCCGTCTGCTCGTCGAGCTTGGTCGCCAGCGCCAGGAACTCCTGGGCGCCGAGTGCAAACATCGGCGAGGCCAGCAACGGCATAAGGCCTTGGGCCGTATCGGCCGGATTGGCGAGCGCGCAGACCAGGGCACGCACCGTCTGCACCTCGGCCGCCTGGGCAAAGACCGAGCCGCCTGCGATGACGCAGTCGAGTCCTTGGTCGCGGAAGGCCTGCGCGTAGACGCCGGCATTGGTCATGCGACCCAGCAGCAGCACCATGCCGCCCTGGGGCTGGCCGGCATCGGCAAGCGCATGGAATCGCTCGGCGATCGCACGGGCCTTGGCCTGCGTGCGCTCCTGCATACTGCCGCCGGCAACGAACAGCGCCTGGCGGCGCGAAGCCTTTGCCTTGAGCATGTCCTTGCGTTTGTCGCTCGGTTCAAGATCCAAGAACCCCTGCATCAAACCACCGGTGTCGCCGTCAAAGACGCGCGCCACATAGCGCAGCACCTCGTCGTGGCTGCGGAAGTTGCGCACGAGTTTGACGAGCTCGCCGGCGGGAGCATCGGACGTGGTGACCGTCTCGGACGCCGTCGTCGAACCCACCTTGCGCTCCTGGCGGCGAAACACCTCGACCTCGGCACCACGGAAGCGATAGATCGACTGCTGCGCATCGCCCACCGTGCACAGCGCGCGCTCGCCCGCACCCGTCAAATAGCGAATCAGATCGACCTGCATCTGGTCGGTATCTTGGAACTCGTCGATCATGACCATCTTAAAGCGGCCCTCATAGGCAGCTCGAATAGCCGGGTAGTCGCGCAGCGCCTCGTACGCCATGCGCAGCAGGTCATTGTTATCGAGCGCGGACTGGTCGGCCTTGAGCGCACGGTACTCCGCCTCTACGGCACGGGCAAGCCCCACCAGCGCATCGAGCGCCGGGCCGCCGCAGGCAAGCACGATATTGACAAACGCATCGGCGGCCTCGGCCTTGAGTAGCTCCACCTGCTCCTTAGGAAACGCCTTGCTCGCCCGAGGCATACTGCACGACATCATGAGTCGCGCCGCATCCTCCATGGTTTTGCCGCTCGCCTCAAACGCGTCGATGGCGTCGAGTGCCACCTGCGCCTTCTCGGTCGCGGCCTTGCTTGCGCCCAGCGCTGCGCGATAGGCATCGGCGAGTGCCGAGGTATCGGCCTGGCCGCGCGCCACGCACACGTCGTCCATACCGCCCGGCAACTGGCTCGACAGCTCCAGCAGGTCGCGCACCAGGCCCTTGATGGTCGTGCCGGTGCCAAAGGAACCGCCCTCGCCCGCCATGGGATACCAGGCATAGAGGGCCTTGAGCGATGCCGCGAGCTCGGGGGCGGCATCGGGCGCCGTCGCGCGGGCCAGCACATGCTCAACAGCCTGGTCCATAAGCTCGTCGGTATCGGTGAGCACCGTGAACTCGGGGTCGATGCCCAGCTCCAGCGCATGCGCGCGCAGGATACGCGAGCACATGCCGTGAATGGTCGAAATCCACGCGTCGTCGACGGTCAGTGCTTCCTCGTCCATGCCCTCGTCGATAAGCGCACGGCGCACGCGGTCGCGAATCTCGGCCGCGGCATCCTTGGTAAAGGTGATGGCGAGCACCTGGTCCAGATGCTCGACGAACGGACCGGATTCGGGCGAGAGCGCGTAGACGATGCGGCGCGTGAGGGTAAAGGTCTTGCCCGAACCGGCGCCCGCCGAGACAAACAGCGGACGGTCGAGCGTCTTGACGATCTGCAGCTGTTGCGGCATCAAAGTCGAAAGATCCATGGTCTACACGCCCCTCCTTACAAACGTTCCTTGGTGGTTATACGAACAGCGCGCATGCGCGGCTTGCGCCGATGTCGGGTCGACAGCGGCGACGTCACCTGCCTCGAGCTCGCGCAGGCGCTCGGCAATGCCGGTCTCCACGCGGTCGAGCAGGGCATCGAAGTCCATGCTGCCGCCCTCGCCCGGGAAACCCTTCTTGAGGCCCGGGATGCGACCGTCACCACGCTCTTCCTCGAGCAACTCGGCACTCGCCGCGCCGCGCAGCGCGGGCTTGCCGCCCTTGGTCGAGAAATAGAGCGCAGCACGGGTATCTAGGCCCAGCGCCCGACGCATGGCCTGGGCGTAGATGAGCGTTTGGGTATGTGGTGGCAACCAGCGCGGATCGTCGATGGGCGCCGTGCCCGATTCCTCGTCGCGCACCGTGGGGTCGGCGAGCTTAAACTCCTCAACGCCCGTGCGATGCTTGTAGTCGATCACCACGGCACGATTCTCGGCGTCCACGTCCACGCGGTCGATGCGCCCGCCAAGCGGCCAACCGGCATACTCGACCTTGAGCTCGTTGAAGGCGAACTCCAGGTAGCGCGGGGCAAAGGGGGCAAGTGCCTCGGACTCGTAGGCAAGCACACCCTCCAGCTGCGGCAAGATCTCGGCCACCTGGCGCTCCTCCACCGCAGAGAGCGGCACCAGCGGGCCCTCCGTGCCGCGCTTGCCGGCGTGCTCGGCCAACGTCTCGTCAAAGACCTCGTGCAGCAGCTCCTGTGCGCGCGGCAGATTCTCGGGCGTCACGCGCTCCATGCCCTCTTGGGGCAGACGGGCATGCAGATACTCCAGCACGTCGTGGACAAAGTTGCCCTTTTCCATGTTGCCAAAGCCCGCGTCGATCGACTGGGGCTTCACGCGGTACGAGACGAACCAGCATAGCGGGCAGGTCGAATAGGCCTCGATCTGCGAGGCGGACGTCAGACGCGGCACGAGCGGCGCGTCCTCACCCTCGCCATCGCGACGGCGCAGGACCAAATACGGCACGGCCTCGGCACTCAGATGCTGAGGGGCTTCACAGG